>NZ_VDHF01000048.1:0-29892 GCF_006228025.1 Testudinibacter crocodili | reverse complement strand
GCGTGCCGACGGGGTAGAAGTGAAACATATTGTCGGCGCAATCGCCAATGAGGGCGACATTGACAGCCGTTATATCGGACACATCAAACTGCACGATGACTATTCAACCATCGAATTACCGAAAGATATGCCGAAAGAGTTGTTACAACATTTTGGTAAAACCCGAGTGCTGAATAAACCAATGCAGATGCGTTTTGTCGAAGAGGTGAAAGGCGACGGCGGTTTCGGTCGTGGGGAACGTAAAGGTGGTTTTGCTCGGGGCAAAAGAGAAGGCGGTTTCCGTGACGGCGGGCGCAGTGATTTCCGTGGCGGACGCGGCAATGATCGTTTCCAAGATCGCAACGAGCGCGGTGGCAAACCAAGTTTCGACCGCAAACCACGTCGTACTGGGCGTAGAGAAGGGTAATTCCTTTTTATTCTGTTGACAATCGTTGTTGATAAGACAAAGTAGGGGCGGATTAACTATCCGCCCGTTTACGAAGTGCGGTATAAGTATTTAATCCATAATGGAAAAAACCAAAGTGCGGTTCGTGCGAATAGTTAATCCGCTTCTATGTTTACCATAAAAATCGTATATTTTATCTTTTGTTAGTAGCCTGATTGAGTCACCATGACCACACTTGAACAAGATCAATACTTTATGCAGCGTGCGCTAGCACTTGCCGATTATGCCGAATCGCTGGGCGAAATTCCGGTGGGTGCGGTGTTGGTTGATGAGCACGGGCAAATTATCGGCGAAGGCTGGAACGCTTCCATTTCAAAACACGATCCCACTGCGCATGCTGAAATCGAAGCGATTCGACAAGCGGCAAATGCGCTGCAAAACTACCGATTGCTCAATACCACACTGTATGTGACGCTAGAACCCTGCACGATGTGTGCCGGGGCGATTTTGCACAGTCGAATCAAACGGTTGGTATTTGGCGCCAGTGATCACAAAACCGGCGCAGTTGGTTCACGCTTTCATTTTTTTAATGATTATAAAATGAACCATTTTCTTGAAGTCACCTGTGGTGTATTGCAACAGCAATGCAGCGAAAAACTGAGTAATTTTTTTCAGCGCCGTCGAGCCGAAAAGCGTGCACAAAAGTGTGCTGTTGTGCAGGAATAGGCAGCACCGCTGAATAGAGTGTTATTCATCATCTTCTTGTTGTAGCTGGCGTAATTGCACGGCTACATCATAAATTTGTTGACGGGCAGTTTCGATCAGCTCGTCGCAGTTGCCTTCACTCACCAGGCTGATTAGCATGGGTAAATTCATACCGCTATACAGTGAAGTGCGGTCGAGGTAGTGCATTGCAACATTACAAGGCGTGCCGCCCATGATGTCGCACAACACCACCGTTTTACCGCGAGTGTGGCTTAAAGCCAGTTCGAATTTTTGTTTGAAGTCGCCGCTACCTTCATGCGGATAAAGACAGACGCTCTGGGCGTTTTCGATTTTGCCGAGAATCATTTCAGCGGTTTCCAGTAAGCTTTTAGCGAATTCACCGTGACTGATTAAAATAATATTCATGTTTTCTCCCATAGTTATTATAAATTTTGGCTGGTTAAGGTTTTATAAATTGGTTTATCGCTGAATCGAAGTGCGGTCGGGCGTACACCTTCAGTTTCAAATACGATAATACTGTTGTCGCCTTGCTGTAAATATGGCGCCGGTAGATAGAGATAGCAGGTTGGTCCCTCTGACCAATAGCGTCCCAGATTTTTGCCGTTGACGATGATTACACCTTTGCCGAGTGTGCTGGTGTCAATAAAGCTATCTTGTGGTGCTTGCTCAAGGGTTAATTTAAATTGATAAAAAGAGGGATTGGCGGCGTTGGCGGAGCCGCTAAAATCAATCTGGTGTAGTTTGGTAAAATCTAACGCGTATTGTTGCCAGTTGCTGTGAAAATGTAAATCCAGTACCACACCACCGCTGATGCCTTTGTGTTGGGTTGGTGCAAGTAGCTTGCCGCCATAATTGACCCGCCCCATATTTTCCACCAGCAAATCCAGTTGCAAGTGCGGTTTTGGGGTATGCAATATAATATCATTACCGATTTCGTGCTGATATTGGGTAGCGACTTTTTGTTGATCGTTAAACACTTGAATGCGATCGCGTCCTTGATAAATCCGCAGTTTCAGATCTTGGCTGTAACTGTCGGCATAAGTGCGGTAGAGTATGTAGCCATAGTAGTGTCCCAGCTGTTCCATGTTTTGGGTGTGATTGCTGTCGTAACGCTGGCTGATGTGAGGCAAGGTGCTGAACAGACAGACTTCCTGTTGCAGCTCAAGTTCCGGATAGGCGGTGAAGGTCGGTAAAATCGGATCACAAATAGGGCTGGCATCAGGATATTGCTGCAACACTTGTTGTAACAGATAAAATTTTTCTGAAGGTTCACCCCATTCACGGATTGGGGCGTCATAATCATAGGAGGTTACTTGCGGTAAGTCGGTGTCACCGCGTGCGGAGCAACCGCTCCAAAAACCGAAATTTGTGCCGCCTTGCAACATATAAAAATTGATACTCGCGCGGTCGAGCAGGGCTTTTGTGCAATCGGCAAGATCTTGTGCGTCGCGCGTAATCACCGGCTCTTTCCAACGATTAAACCACCCATCCCAAAACTCCATGCACATCAATGGAAAAGTGCGGTTGTGGCGGCTGAAATAGCGCTGCAACTGGTCTAAATTTTCATCACTACGTGAACCAAAGTTACCGGTCGGCAAAATATCATCTTCAATCAATGCGCCAGCTTCCAACGCGTTTTGCCATGCGCCGTCTGAAGTGAACAGCGGCACATCGACCCGGTTTTCCAGCATGATCTGTTTGATCGCGCGTAGGTAATCTTTGTCATTGCCGAATGATCCGTATTCGTTTTCGATCTGCATCATAATGATATTGCCGCCGCGCGTGATTTGATAGGGCGTGACCAATGGCAATAGATGATCGAGATAGGTTTTGACCGGTGTTAAAAATTCAGGGCTGTTGCTGCGAGGGCGTAAATTTGGAATATTCAGCAACCATGCAGGCAAACCGCCAAATTCCCATTCGGCGCAAATATACGGCGACGGGCGCAAAATAACATAGAGATCAAGCTGTTGTGCTGTTTGGATAAAACGGACTAAATCGGCGTTGTCGTCAAAATAGAATTGATCGGGCTGTGGTTGATGCAGGTTCCATGGCACATAGGTTTCAACGCTGTTACACCCCATCGCTTTCAAATTATACAAAGTGCGGTACCAATAATCGGGAACGATACGGAAATAGTGCACTGCGCCGGAGATAATTTTAAACGGCTTGCCGTGCAGTAGAAAATCCTGTTCGCCAATTTGAAAGGGCATGTTTTACTCCTTATTGCTGATGTAGGCATTGAATAATGGTTAAAATGGCGTTCATGTCTTTGCCGCAGTAATCGGCGCTGGATTGGTCAATCGGCAAGCGTGTTTCTTCATAAGCGATCACGCTCAGTCCCGCACTTTTGGCGGCGGCGATGCCGTAATGGGAATCTTCGATTACTATCACCTTGTTTTTATCAACTTGTAAAGTGGCGACGGTGTGGTTGTAAATTGCTGGATCGGGTTTGCTGCGTGGAAAATGTTCGCCACTGACAATCAAGTCAAAGTGCGGTCGAATGCCGCATTCGTTTAAAACGTGTTCAATATGGTGTTGGCGTGAAGACGAGGCAACCGCCACTTTAATGTGGTGTTCAGTGGCAAAATCCAAAATATGGCGAATATCGTGGCGTAGGATGTCGGGATAATATAAATTTTTTACGCTTTGTGCGCTGTATTTATCCAGTTGCTGTTCGATTTCGGCTAAAGTCAGTCGATGTTTAATCAACTCAGCGATGGTTTGATATAAGTCTTGGTAAGATTTGCCGACCAAAACAGAGGTGTCCAGTTGGGCGCGTTCTTGTGGATCGTCGATAAACGAGCCAATAAAAGCAGTTTGATTGGCGAAATCAATAAATTCAGAATCGATGATCACACCGTCCATATCAAAAATAATCGCTTCTAACATATTACCCTCGTGGTTTTCACTTCAATTAACAAAGGTTGTGGTAAAGACAAAGCACACATTGCTGCGTGCTTTGTCTTCAAAGTGCGGTTGATTAGCCTTTTGCCAGTATGCCGAGCCAAGAGAATAGAATACACAAGGCAATGATGATCATAATGGCTTTATTGGACGACATTTTCGGTCGTCCCAACAGCCAGTAGATAAAGCCGACTACTAATGCGGGTACTAATCTTGGTAAAATAAGATCTAAGTTAGCTTGTGCAGACACGACTTTTTCACCGATGGTTGCCACATACGGAACGGAAACATTTACCATGGTGGCACACATCACCCCGACGACGAACACCCCCAATACCGTAGCGGCGTTAGTTAAAGCATTCAGTTTATGTCCTAAGGTGGTGACAAGATTCACCCCTTCGCGGTAGGCGATTTTCAGTTGTACCCAGCGGAATACCATAGTAGCGATGGCGACCATCACCCACAAACCCACCCCAAGCGGATTACCGCCGATTGCCATCGTAGCGGCAATTGCTCCCATAATGGCAGGCACTAGCGAACCGAAGATCGCATCACCAATGGCGGCGAATGGTCCCATTAAACCGGATTTGATTCCGGCAACCGCCTCAATTGATTTCTCGCCTTCTTTTTCCTCCAATGCCAAGTCGATTCCTTTCACAATTGTGTTGAAGAATGGGCTGGTATTGAAAAATTGGTTGTGCATCACCATCATTTTTTTCAATTCCGGCGAATTATCGCCATACATTTTACGCAGTTGCGGCAACATAATCCAAAGATAGCCGGAACCCTGCATCCGCTCGTAGTTCCAACCAAGTTGGTTGAAAAATAGGCTGCGAGTGTTGATTTGACGAAAATCAGCATCAGTCAATTTATAATTTTTCGGATTGCCGACAGTGTTATTGGAATTAGAGTTCGTCATCTTCGATTTCTCCTGTAGCGGATGTGGATTTTTTGGCTGAAGTGCTGCTGTCGTTGTCATTAACACTGCGTTGGTAAACCATTACAGCGAAAGCAAAGCCGATAGCTGCCATTGCCAGCATTGGCAGGCTGTTGTAAGAGCGACCAAGTGAGCTTGGCAGCAAGCCGTCTAAGGCGTTGCCGATTGCAGCCACATTGCCGAACAGTGTAATGAGGATCGCGGTTAATGCAAAACTGAGAATCAGGTAAGCAATATGGCGTTTTGTCGGCAGATAGCGTAATAAAATCGCAAAACCCAGTGCCGGTAGCACGCCACCGGCGAGTGTTAAACCGTCAGCGATAATTTTTAAAATACCGGACTGCATCGCAGAAACTAATGCTTCAACCAATGGACCGCCAAATACTAATGCCAAGAAAATCGGCAGGGCGCGCGACAATCCCCATGCGATGGCACCGCACAGATAATTGATATTGATAGCGCTATAGGCATGGTCATTAATATTCTTATCGATTCTGTGTGCGAAGAACACATTTGACATTCGTGCCAGAATATCGGTGTAGACCATTAATGCAGCAATCGGTACGGCAAGGGAGGTGAGTGCCAGTTGTGGATCCATGCCGACGGCAATCGAAAATGCGGTGGCGATAACCGTACCGGAGTTGGCATCGATCCGTGAGGCGCCACCAAACGTGCCGACACCCAGCACAGTCAGTTGCATTGAGCCGCCGATTAACAGACCGGTTGTCATATCGCCCATAATTAACCCAGTCACTAAGCCGGCAAATACTGGTGATCCGGCACTGGAGACAATGGTTAGTTCATCTAAGATTTGATAAAACGCATAGATGGTAATTAATAGAATTTGCCACCATTCAATCATGATTAGTACCCCTTATAAAAGTTTCATTAAGTCAATTTTTTCTTCATTGGGCACCATTTGTGCGGTCAGAAAAATGCCTTTTGCAGAAAGTTGTTGGAATACGTGAATATCGTTATCGGTGATATTGACGGATTTTTTTATGGAACGGGTATGCTCGGTCTGTGACATGTTGCCGACATTGATTTCTGTTAGGGTTACCCCATGTTCGACAAGTCCGAGTAATGTTTGAGGATTGCGGGTGATCAGTAATACGCGTTGTGAATCGTAGCGTCCGTCGTTGATATTTTTTGCGGCTTTTTCAATGGTCAGTACGCTTAAATTGACACCGGCAGGGCAGGCTAAACGCAGCCCTGCTTTGTCGATATCGTTGTTTGCGGCGACTTCATCCACCACCATAATACGTGAAATATTAAGATAAGAAGTCCAGAGATTAGCTACTTGACCGTGAATCAGACGTCCATCAATTCGGGTATGAATAATCGCCATGTTTTTTCTCCTTGTTATTTAGAATGAAATCGGGGTGGCGTTTTGCTGCAACACTTCATCCAATTCTTGAATATTTTGCATGCCTTGGGTTTTCAACCACTCGATTGAGGCGGCTTTGCCTTGTGCTTTGTAAATTTTGGCACCGTCTGCCCAAGTGGCACGACCACATAACACGCCGTTGTAATGGGAGCCGGCTTGTTTGGCGAAAACCAGTGTTTGTTGGAACAGTTCAGCGGAGACCCCGGCGCTGAGGAAGATAAACGGCAGTGGTGACACCGCACTTTGCTCGGCAAAATAAGCAGCGGCTTCAGCTTGGCTGTAAAGCACTTCGTCTTTGGCATAGCCTTCGACATATTTCATGTTGACCGGCACTTCGACTTTGAACACATCCACGCCATATTTTGGATCGGCATAGCTGCGCATCGCTTCGATCACTTTGCGCGGCTTCAGTTTGGCATACTCTTTTTCATCTTCGATGTTAGCATCATAGGTTAAAATTTCTAAGAACAGTGGCATTTCTTCGGCTTTGCATTCAGAGGCGATGCGCTCGACAAAGGCCTTTTTGCGATCATTAATGCAATCTGGCTCATCGACATCAACATATAGCAGCAACTTGACTGCATCGGCGCCCTTCTCTTTTAAACGCAGCACTGAAACGTCATCAATTAAGTCTGGGAAGCGCCCAACGGTAGTTTTGTCGTAGCCGGTTTTTTCATATGCCATCATTAAGCCGGATTCACTGTCTCTGGCAGTGGCGGCTGACCAGCCGAATTCGGGATCTAATAAGATAGAGGAGGCATACGGGGTTAAAATCTGGGAAACTAAGGTTTTGAATTCACTGATTTGTTGTGGGGTGATGTCGTCGCCTAACATCCGTTTCAAGGCGCCGCGCTGATCAATCGCCAGTGCACTGATGATGCCTTGTTGGTTACAAATTTTTTTTAAGCGTTCGATTCTTGTTGACATAATAGCGATCCTTTTAAATTCCATCTTCTTGCTGTACAGAGCGTTGTTTACTTTGGCTTAATTCGTCACTGAGTTTGGTGATTCCTTGTTTGCCACTACTCAGTGCTAATTCCACTAAGTCGGCAAATGCTAATTCATCTTTTTCCATGCTGCATTCAATCAGCATTTGCAGATTGCTGCCAGTGATCACTTCAGCAATCGGTAATTCCTGTGCGATTAGTGATGCGGTTCTGAAAGGCGAGCCACCAAGGATATCGCAGCAAAACAGTACGCCGCGCGTATGATTCAATTGTTCAAGTGCGGTCAGAATCTCTTGTTTCAGTTGGGCAGGGCTTTTACTCTCTGGAAAATCAATAAAAGCGATATTATCCTGTTCCCCGATAATTTGATTGACGGCATATTGGATGCCGGAAGCAAAACGACCGTGTCCCAGCACAATAATACTAATCATGTAAAACTCCTTAAAACAGACTGGGGGAAATCCCCCAGTCAAAGTCGATATTATTTTGTTACAGCAAACCGGCAAAGCGTCCGATAATACCCATGGCGACGGTCAGAATAATCAGGCGTAGCGGTGACCAGCCTCGTTTGACCAGATAGTACATTAGTAAGGTATAGACCAGTGGCAGGAATGCCGGCATCAATTTGTCGATCACATCAGCTTGCACTTTTACCACGGCATCACCAGCGGTGATTTCCAAAGTGGTGTTAAAGCGAATGTAGGTTGCCACCAAAGCACCGATAACCGTCATCCCGACAATTGAAGCGGCATGTCCGACTTTCTTGGTGTTGGCTTTAATCACCGGAATGGCAGCGACCCCCATGCGGTAGGAGTAGTGCGCCAAACCGAAACGTAAACCAAAGTGTACGATATTAAACACTACGAAGAAGAAAACTGCGCCCATAATCGAGCCTTGTAATGCCAAGCTGGCACCGATACCACCACAAATTGGTAGTAAGGTTAACCAGAACATGGCATCACCGATGCCGCCCAACGGCGCACCAACTGCGATTTTGGTACTTTGGATACTGTTGACGTTCTGTTTGGAACGCTCCATTGCCAAAATAATCCCCATCACGAAGGTGACCAAGAATGGGTGGGTATTGAAGAAACCCAGATTCCCTTTCATGGATTTGCTTAAATCTGCTTTATTGGTATGGATTTTTTTCAGTGACGGCGCAAGTCCGTATAGCCAGCCAGCCGCCTGCATTCTTTCATAGTTGAATGAGGCTTGTAGCAACAGTGAACGCCATGCCATCACATTAATATCGTGTTTTGTCAGTTCGGCACCGATGCTTTGATCTTCATAGACATCGTCATTTTGTGCCGCTGTTTGAGTATTCAGTTTAGATTCCATCTTCAAACTCCTGTTTTTTAACTTCAACGGTTTCAGTGCCTTTACGCATATAGTCGATAATTGCCATTGCAGTCGCAGCGGCGGCGATTGCCAAGACCGGCAATTGCAACCAAGCGGCAGCGACGAATCCTAAAATAAAGTAAGGGATATACACGTTTTTCATCATGATTTTCATCAAGACGGCAAACCCGATAGCAGGCATAATGCCACCGGCAACGCCCAAGCCGTCGATCACTTCTTTCGGCAACATTTCGATAATTTTACCGGCGTGTTCCGCACCGAAGTAAACCGGCAGGAAAGCGCAGAAGAAGTAGAACGTTCCCAATACCAATAAGCCGAAGTAGTTGACGTAATCGATGCCTTTCAGATTGGCTTCTTCCGCCATTTTGTCAACACGTGACATCACAGCAGACATGACCGAGAATAGGAACGTAATCCCCATTTGTACAGCGATGGCAAACGGTACCGCCACTCCGACGGCAACCTTTGGATCGGTTTTGGTGGTAATCGCAAAGGTTGCGCCGACCACAGTCCCGATAATCACGTTTGGTGGTTGGGCGCCGGCGAGTGGCGCTAAGCCCATCCATACTAATTCTAATGTACCACCAACCAAGATGCCGGTTTGTAAATCGCCAAGGACTAAGCCGACGATTGGACCGAGTACTACGGGGCGGTGGAAGTGAGTTAAGCCGTTATAGAGGTCGAGCCCCGCTATAAAAGCAATAATGCCGAGGAGAATTGATTGTAGCAATCCAATTTCCATGGTGTGCCTCCTTATTTGAGTAGTTTAAATAGATCTATTGATTCTTCAGTTGGAACACCTTGGATATAGCATTCCACCCCAAGCTGCTGAAGCTTTTTAAACGCTACGGTATCTTGTGGATCGACCGATACCGTTTTGTAAATCTGTTGTTTACCTTCGGCAAAGTGCATATTGCCGACATTGATTTTTTTCACTGGCACACCGCCCTCGACCAATTTTAGAAAGTCGGAAGGACTGCGGCAAACCAACAGAATTTTTTGTCGGTCTGCGGCACGGTGAATATTGTCAATCACTTTTTGTAATGGCCAAAAGCGCACATCGATTCCATCGGCTAGCACCATTTCCATCAAATTCTGCTGCATTTCATCTTCGGCAACTTCATCGTTAGCCACCAACACTAGATTTGCGCCGGCAAAACCGACCCATTGCACGCCAACTTGACCGTGAATCAGTCTTTCATCGATACGACTTAATACAATATTAGGCATAATTTCTCCTGAGCTGCAAAGAGCGGTTAAGGTTGATAAGGGTGAATGATAACGCCTTGCACCACCCGATTCACTTCGCCGCTAGGGCAAGGATTATCGGTGGTGTGACCGCTTAACAAAGAGCGGTAGAACGAAAACATCTGGGCAAAAACCACATAAGGGAATGCCAAAGCAAGATCGGTTTCATCGGCTAATCCGTCTAAACAAAATTGCAGATGCTGCGGCAGTGCCGGCTCCGGCTTACTGGTCAAAATCAGTAATTCTTTGACTTTTTGATCGCGCAAAATTTCTTGGCAAAGATCGATATCATACTGCCGGGTATACGGATTATTGGATAAATAAACAATCACGATAGTCTGATCGTTGATGATAGATTTAGGCCCGTGGCGGAAACCCAGTGGTGTGTCGTACATCGCAACCACTTCGCCGGCGGTCAGCTCCAGTAACTTAAGGGCAGATTCTTGTGCCAAACCTTTGAAGCCACCACTGCCGAGATAAACAATCCGTTCAACCTCTTGTGCTGCAATTGTTTTAACCCGTTTGTGCTGCTGTTGGATAAACTGGCTTGTGGTGACGATCACTTGCTTAACTAACGCGGCGGCAAAGTGCGGTTGCAAGAAAATAATTGCAGTGGCTAGCGTCATCGACGAGAAGCTGGAGGTCATCGCAAAGCCATTGTCATTGGTTTGCGGTGGCAACGCTAACGCATAGACATTTTCGCAGCGATGATAATCTTGGTATAGTTTACCGTTTTGGTTGCAGGTGATAATTAAATGGTAGCTGTGTTTCACCACTTGGTTGACCAACTGCACTGCCGCAGCGCTCTCCGGGCTGTTGCCGGAGCGTGCAAATGAAATCAGTAATGTGGGTTGCTCTTCATCCAGATATTGATAAGGATTGGAGACTAAATCAGTGGTGGCGATAGCTACGGCGTGATGTTTGGTCAATTGGTTGAAAAACGGCACTAACACTTCACCAGAAAAGGCGGAAGTACCGGCGCCGGTCAAAATAATGCGTAACGCTTTTTTCTCAAAGAGCGGTGCGAGAAAATGGTCAATAGCTTGGCGCTGGCTGTCGATCAGCGCCATTGTTTGTTGCCAACAATCGGGTTGCTGGCAGATCTCTTTTGCAGTCCAAAACGCTTGAGCTTGTTCAAGTAATTCTGTTTTCAGACCCAAATATTCCATGGTAACTCCTTAACTGATTAGACATAAGTCGATGTCGTGTCTGGTAAGGGGCCAGCCATGCTATTAAGAAAACATATTATTGAGGAAAGTATCTGGTTGCAGCTTGTTAGTCGATGTCTGCCAAGATAACGTTTACACCTTGCGCCTGAAACGCTTGTAAATATTCCAGCGGAATACCGCTGTCGGTAATCAGCATATCAATTCCGCTGAACTCGCGAATCACATGAAAGCTGCGTTTGCCAAATTTACTGGAGTCAGTCACCACGATGATTTGTGTCGAAATATCACACATCAGACGATTCAAATTCGCTTCCTGTTCGTTATGTGTGGTGATGCCGACTTTTAAATCATAGCCGTCTACGCCTAAAAATACTTTGTCAAAAAAATAGTTTTCTAAACTTTTCTCTGCGGAAATTCCGGAAAAAGAGAGTGCGTTTTTTCTTAAGATCCCACCGGGCATACGAACCTGAACACCATCGGCACTCACCAGTTCCATCGCCACATCCAAACCGCTGGTCATCACGACCACTTCATTGAGATGCTGCATATTTGCAGCAATTTCTTTGGTGGTGGTTCCGGAATCCAGAATAATCGATTGCCCGTTTTGAATCTGTTTCACCGCAGCTTGTCCGATTAAACTTTTGACATCAGCATGCTGGCTGCGTTTCTCTTTTATGGATAATTCATGCATGATACGGTTATTAGGCAAAGCAAAGCCGTGTGAACGTAGTAGATAGCCTTGTTTTTCCAAATAACTCAAATCACTGCGAATAGTAACGCTGGATACTGAGCAGAGCTGTGCGAGTGCTTCCACTCGAATGCTGCCCTGAGTATTCACAATTTGTACAATTTGTGAGCGTCTTTCCACAGTACTAGTCATTTTCAACCCCTTACGAAAGAATCGAATATATTTTCGTTTTCTTTCGATTCAATTTTGAATGGCTTCATTTATGAAGTAAAGCGCTTTTTTATAAAAAGTGTACCTAATCACAGATTTGGCTAAAATTTAGCTTGTTTTTGTGATAGCGATAACGTTTTTATTGTGATTTTTAACTGGACGTGAGTGTAATGAATTTGGAAAATGAAAGCAAAAGAAAATTATTTAATATAGTTTATTAAATCGGGAAAGTGAGCGGTAAGTTGCTGCCATTTATTGCTATCAACTTGTAATGTAACGAAAAATTCACCATTTTCAGTAATATTTTCACTTTGAATATAGTGATTTTGATAAAATAGGTGTCTTACTTTTCCTTCCGTTATCGGTAATAGCAATTGTAAACGTAAGATTTGGTTTTCAAGTCTTTGCCGAACCGCTTCCAATAGCAGCTCGATTCCTTCACCATGTTGGGCAGAAAGGTAGACCGCACTTGGTTTGTTTTGATTGTCATATTCGATATGCGGTAGTACATTTTCACACTGATCAATTTTATTGAACACCAGCAGCACCGGCACGTTTTCGGCACCGATCTCTTCCAATACCAAGTTCACCGCTTCAATGTTCTCTTGGCGTCGTTCATCGGAGGCGTCGATCACATGCAACAGTAGCGTTGCTTCGGTGGTTTCTTGCAGAGTGGATTTAAAGGCTTCAACCAAATCGTGTGGCAAATGGCGAATAAAACCGACGGTATCAGCAAGAATAGTGGTGCCGACATTGTCGATATTCAGCTTGCGCAGTGTCGGATCGAGTGTAGCAAACAGTTGATCCGCAGCATAAACTTCAGCAGTGGTCAGGGCATTGAATAAGGTGGATTTGCCGGCGTTAGTGTAACCGACCAGTGAAAGTGTCGGGATTTCGGCTTTTTGCCGAGTTCTACGATTGAGATTGCGCTGCTGAGTGACCTTTGCCAGTTTCGCCTGCAATTGGCTTAACCGCACTTTGATCAAGCGACGGTCAGTTTCCAATTGGGTTTCACCGGGACCACGTAAACCAATGCCGCCCTTTTGCCGTTCCAAATGGGTCCAGCCGCGGATTAAACGGGTAGAAATGTGTTTCAGTTGCGCCAGTTCAACTTGTAATTTGCCTTCATGGGAACGGGCTCGTTGGGCGAAAATATCTAAAATCAACGTGGTACGGTCAATTACCCGACAGCCGCATAAACGTTCTAAATTACGGTTTTGTGCGGCACTGAGAATATGGTTGACCAACACGATGTCGGCATTATGCAGTTTGACCGCTTCTGCCACTTCTTCTGCTTTGCCCTCGCCGAGATAGTATTTGGCTTGTGGCGCAGAGCGAGAAGTAGTGAGTACCTCGACCACATCGACTTGGGCAGACGCCGCCAATTGACGACACTCTTCGATGTTGTCCAGATCTTTTTGCTGTGAGAAAAAAACATGCACCAAAATGGCGCGTTCGTTTTCCAGCAACTGCTCCCGAACACCTTTGGCTGCACCGATGGTACAATCGAAAATAGCGCTCTGTTTGTTGTCACTGAGAGCGCTGTTGTTATCATTATCGATCAAATGGTTTTGTCCATCAACGGCTATTGGTTATCGTCGTTTTCGACTTTATTGTCATTCGCCGTTGCAGACGATTGCGAATTATTGTGGTGCGAAATCGAACGAGCCGGTACGACGGTAGAAATCGCATGTTTGTAAACCATTTGACTGACGGTATTTTTTAACAAGATAACAAACTGATCAAATGATTCGATTTGTCCCTGCAATTTGATACCGTTGACCAGATAAATCGACACGGGAATACGCTCACGGCGTAGTGAATTCAAGTAAGGATCTTGTAGGGATTGTCCTTTTGCCATCGTTGGATTCCTCATATTTGTAGTTATAGTGAATTTTTATAATGGTGTACCAAGCGTAATAGGTTGAACAGGAAATGACGGCTTGGTGTCTTGTCTGTCTCCTGCTTTCAATATAACAATTTTATTTGACAATGTCATCAGGCAGGCGCTAACGGGATGATGTTTCTTGCAAAATCCGGATGATTTTTTGTTTTGCCTGTAAAATATTCAGGCTATCTAGCCAATGAATTTCAGATTTCCAACCGCGCAGCCATGTAATTTGCCGCTTTGCCAGTTGACGGGTAGCGCAGATTCCACGATAAATCATCTCTTTTTGATCGTAATCACCGCGTAAATATTCCCACATTTGGCGATAGCCGACACAGCGGATCGAGGGTAAATCCAAATGGAGATCCTGTCGCTGGTACAACTTTTGTACTTCTTGCTCAAACCCTTGCGCAATCATGTTATGGAAACGTTGTTCGATACGTTGGTGCAATACCGCCCGGTCTTGCGGAGCGATAGCAAATTGCAAAATCCGATAAGGCAATTTTTCGCCGGCAGTTTCGGTCAACTCGGTCATGCTTTTGCCGCTGATATAATACACTTCCAACGCACGGTTAATTCGCTGCGGATCATTGGGATGAATGCGTGCCGCTGCAACTGGATCCACTTGTTGCAGTTGTTGGTGCAAATATGCCCAACCTTGTTGTTTGGCAATTTGTTCAATGTTAGACCGCACTTTGTCATCCGCCGCTGGCAATGGCGATAATCCTTCGCGTAAGGCTTTGTAATACAGCATTGTGCCACCGACCAACAACGGTATTTTGCCTTGCTGAGTAATTTGCTGCATTTCGCGCAAGGCGTCGTGACGGAAATCGGCAGCGGAATAACTTTCTGCTGGATCTTTAATATCAATTAAGCGGTGTGGTGCTCGTGCCAGCTCTTGTGGCGTAGGCTTTGCGGTGCCAATATCCATGCCACGATAAATCAAGGCGGAATCGACACTGATCACTTCCAGTGGCAGTTGTTGGCGCAATTGAATCGCCAGATCGGTTTTGCCAGAAGCGGTCGGACCCATTAAAAAAATTGCCGTCGGTTTTGGATGATCGGTGGCAGAGATTTTGCTGTCATTCACACGGATTTTCCTTGGTTAAATAAGGTTGCAGATCGAGGGGCTGCAGCAAATGTTTAATCTGTTCCGTTTGATTGGTTGCCAGCTGTTCGACAGTAGCAAGTTCATTAGCGACATCAGCCAGCGATTGCATCGGCGTTAAATCGAGACTGTCCATTAATGTTTTGAGAAAATCCTCAAAACGGTCAAGTGGCTGATTCAATAGGCTCACCAAACAGGCTTGCAAGTTTTGCCGGCGTAACAATACAGGAACCGCACTAAGGGTCAGGCGGCTTTTTTCTGTTGCACCATATTGAGTGATTTCAAAACCACAGTGGGCAAAGTGCGGTTGTTGCTGTTGCCAGTGTCGGGCCTGTTCAGGGCTGAGGTGAATCACCAATGGAATCAGCAGCGGTTGAGTTTGAATTTCGTTTTGTGTCAGTGCCAGCCGAAGTTTTGCCTGTTGTAATGCTTTGACTGAAACAAAGTATAGTTGTTGCTGCTGCTGTAATAGAATCAATTGCTCCGCATTTAATAACGTGAGCAAACGCAAATGTGGCGTTTCCGGCTTATCAACGACGGGATTATAACGTGTTTCAGTGGTTAGTTTTTCGCTGTGTAATAAGGCTTGGTAAGCTGTTCCATATGCTTTGGTATAAGGCGTTTTGTGGAGCTCAAAAGGCGGAATAGCTGCTTTTTGCTGCTCGCGAGGAATATATATGGCTGTCGGTTCTGCGACCGCACTTTGCTGTTTTTCAATTTGCTGCTTTTCAAGATTTGCGTTTTTACTATTTTGCATTTCGGCAGCAAAAATATTTTCTCCGGCAGCGGCTCGATTGGTGCTAGTCGCCGGGCTACTGGTGTGTTCAGCAAAATCCAATTCGGTTGCCGATGCGAGCGCATGCGATACGCCTTGATGAATAAAATCGTGTACCAGACGGTTTTGGTGAAACCGCACTTCGTGTTTTGCCGGGTGCACATTGACATCCACTTGCGACGGATCCAAGTCGATAAACAGCACAAATGCCGGGTAGGCTTCTGTTTGAATCTGTTCTCCGTAGGCAAGGCGTACTGCGTGGTTGATGGTTTTATCACGCATCATGCGACCGTTGACATAGCTGTAATTCAGATCATTTTGCGGACGCAAAAAACCACTGTCTGCCACCCAACCATAAAGATGCAGATCATTATGACGCCAATCAATTTGCAAGGCGTGATTAACGAAATCCTGCCCGCAAATTGCCGCTAGGCGTTTAATTTTTTGTTGTTGATCGGTTGCCTTGCGATAGTGGCGTACCACTTTGCCGTTGTGGCTCAGGGTAAATGCAGTTTGTGGTTTTACCAGCGCAATCCGACGGATCACTTCGTCGATATGATTAAATTCAGTTTTTTCGGTGCGGAGGAATTTGCGGCGTGCCGGTGTATTAAAAAACAGATTGGCAACATTGACGGTGGTGCCGACAGGGTGTGCCGCAGGCTGCACGGTGGTTTCCATATCCCTGCCTTGCGCAAAAACCTGCCAGGCTTCCGCTTGTTGCGGTGGGCGAGAGGTCAGGGTCAAGCGCGAGACCGAACTGATGCTAGCGAGGGCCTCACCGCGAAAACCTAAACTTAAAATGGCCTCCAGATCTTCTAACGTACTGATCTTACTGGTGGCGTGACGAGATAGTGCCAATCCCAATTCTGCTTTCGGAATCCCAAAACCATTGTCACGAATACGGATCAGCCCGGCGCCGCCATTTTCAATTTCGATGTAAATCTCGTCGGCACCGGCATCCAAGCTGTTTTCAACCAGCTCTTTCACTACTGAAGCTGGACGCTCTACCACTTCACCGGCGGCGATCTGATTGGTTAGTTGTGGCGAAAGAATTTGAATCGGCATGGCTATCTCACTCTTTTTGGTTTAGTCGCGCAGTTTAATTTTTTGCCCGACACGCACATTATCGTTATTTAAATTGTTTAGACGGCGCAACTCACGCAATTTGATATTGTACTTGATCGAAATTGCACCCAGCGTTTCGTTGTTTTTTACGGTGTGGTAAGCCGGCGTGTTGTTGCTGACCGCACTTTTGCTGTTGCTGGCGCTACTGCTGCTTTTGTTGCTGACCGCTTCGCCACTGCTGTTGTAATAGTCGATCAGACCGAGATAGATGGCGTTGGCGATCTGGCGACGATAAGCCGGAGTCGCTAATTTATTCTCTTCTTCATGGTTGGATAAAAAACCGGTTTCGACCAACACCGAAGGAATATCCGGTGAGCGCAACACGCCGAGGCTCGCATGTTGTGGTACATTTTTACTCAATTTGGCAAAACGTCCGAAACGTTTCAAAATGGATTGACCCAGTTGGTAACCAGCCCGTTGTGAATGCCCGAATTGCAGATCCAATACGGTTTGGTTCAAGTATTTCTCGTCATGAGAAGCCAGCACATTACCGGCGCCGCCGAGCAGTTCTGATTGTTTTTCGTGATCTTCCAACCAGCGTCCCATTTCGCTGCTGGCACGCTTGTTTGACAACACCCAAACCGAAGCACCGCGCAGTGAGGAGGAACCGTTGGAGTCGGCATGGATTGAAATCAAATAATTCGCTTTATTTTTACGTGCAATTTCAGAACGGTCAGGCACTGAAATGTAATAGTCGCCGGTGCGGGTCAATACACTTCTAAAACGAGCATCTTTATCGAGTAACGTTTTTAACTCTTTCGCAATTTGTAAAGTGACATTTTTTTCACGTAGCCCTAGACCGGTGCCAATTGCGCCCGGATCTTTCCCGCCGTGTCCGGCATCAATAGCAATAACAAAGACTCCGCTGCGTGAAGCAGAACTGCGGACGGGCTTATTGTTACTGCTGCTGGGATTTTTATTTTCTGCTTTAGTGCTCGGCGATTTGTCTGTCGCTTTATTAGGTGACGCAGTTGCGGTTTTGCTGGCTGGATTATCCAGTGACAGGATGATTTTTTTACCGTTATTTTGAAATTTGAAATTGCTTTTTTGGCTAAGCTCCAACACCACCCGCAGGGTGGACGAGCGTGGTGGCTTGCTGGTGCGCAAATTGGTGGCAACACTGCCGCTGATTTTTTTCGGCAGTAGATTGGCATGACTTTGGCTGTTGGCAAAATCGATGACTAAACGTTCCGGATTTTGCAGTGTGAAATAGCTGTATTTGGTTGCCAACGAGAAAGAAAATTCGATCTTGGTACTTTTAGCCGCATTTTTGACCTCAATTGAGGTCAACGTGCCGGCATTGGCGGCAAAACTGATTAAACCCAATAATAATGTTAAAAGGTAGGTTAAAAATAAAGCGGTTTTTTTCATTCTATGATCTTTCGTCAGGTCGTTTTATAGTCAAGCCGTCTATTTTCCGTAGTTTTACGGCAGTTGGCAAATAATTTGTTGCGCAATAGCGCTGTGTGCAGTCAGAGATAATTCGCGTCCTTGTGCCAGATAACTCAGGCGCAGGCTGAGATCGGCTGCTGGGATCATGCCACTTCCTTTATCCGGCCATTCCAACAACAGTAACGAACCGGATTGGAAGTAATCACGAATGCCCATAAACTCTAGTTCCTCGGGATCTGCCAAACGATAAAGATCGAAATGGTAGATGGCTGCTGTTGCCAAATGATACTCTTCCACTAAGGTATAGGTCGGGCTTTTTACATTGCCGCTGTGTCCCATTGCCTGAATCATACCACGGCTGAAGGTGGTTTTCCCTGCACCCAGATCGCCATATAAATAGACAACGAAACCGCTCTTTTGTTCTAGTGCGTGTAATTCTGTAAGCAAATGGCTTAAATGTGCGGCAAACTCAAGCAACTGCGCTTCATTGTTGAATTGGGTGGTGTAAGTTGGGTTGTGCAATAACGGCATAGCGGATAATGAATATTAATAAATAAGTGGTGAATCGGAACACTAATCATAGAGGAATTTGAGCAGTAATGCACGATCAAAACCGCACTTTTATCGTGAGCAGTACTTAAAATGGATAGTGTAGAATAAACATTATTTGAAAATTTGGAGCGGGAAACGAGACTCGAACTCGCGACCCCAACCTTGGCAAGGTTGTGCTCTACCAACTGAGCTATTCCCGCATTTAAGATAGGTACTGACGTTATCAGTGGGGTGCATTATACAAAAAAATAATTTGCCTGCAAGCCTAAATTTAAAAAAAGTTTTTGATTGATGGAAATTAAGGCACTTTACTCGACAAAACGTGAGTGAGAGTAAAATGCCTTATTAGGCTCTGTTGATGTTTGATAATTCAAAACGATTATAGGACATTATCCGAGGTAATTCGGTAATTTGCCAAGCATCGCCAAAATATGGAACACTGCGACCAATAGCCCGAATAACATCACCAAATAGATAGTGGCATCGCCACCTTTTACCTTGAAACCGCTGTCTTCAGGATGTAACTGGCGCGATTTTCTGGCGAGCAGTGCCGGTGTCATGCAAGTCCAAATGGTTGCAACAGCGCCGGCATAGCCGATGACCATCACAAATCCGAACGGGAAGAGTAATGACATGACCAATGGCGGCAGAAAGGTCAGTAGCCAAGTTTTGCTTCGTCCTTTGCGGCTGTTGTCGAATTTGAAAAAATCTGCCAAGAAATCGAATAGTCCCAGACCGACACCGATAAATGAGGAGAGAATTGCCGCCATCGAGAACGCATGGATTGCGTGGCTGACTTGTTGCGAGTCGATGACCGCACTTAGGGCGTTTAACAAAGCATCGACGTTGCCGCCTTGTGCGATCACCGGCGCAAACTGATCGCGCGGTAAATTGCCAAAAATGCTGAGCAGCCAAAGGGCATAAAATCCGAGTGCGATTAGCGTGCCGCCTATAATCGCTTTTTGTGCTTTTCGCTCTTCGCCATAATAAATCCGCATTGAGGCAACCGAGTGGTGGTAACCAAACGAGGTCAGTGCGACTGGTAGCAATACCATCAGATAACGGGCGTAGTCGCTGTCGTGGCTGTTGCGGTCAAACAAGATATTGAGGTCAATATGCAGTGACATACCGGAAATGCTAAAAATGAAGCTGAGAATCATAAATGCGATTAACACAACCGAAATTCGGCTGACAGCTTTGGTGGAATACCACACAAAAGCTGAGAAGATGAGCACGAATAAAACCGCAGCTATATTGGAGGAAATATCCAGTAGTTGTGCGATGATTAGACCGGAGGAGGTGGTGTAGGCATAAAGTAAAATGCAGCCGACAAAATATACTGCTAAATTATTGATAAAATTAATCTCTTTGCCTAATAAATCACGGGTGGCGCTGTCAAAAGAGGCTCGGATATCATAGTGCTTAAAGGCTTCTAGCAGCAGCCAGCCGGATACTGTCATGACTAACATGGTCAGGGTAATTGCGATTAATGACCAAATTGTCCAAGCGCCAGCGCCAGCGCTGGGTAAGCCCAGCATGCCGGCACCGACACAAACGCTGGCAATAACACAAGAACCGCCGATTAAAGAAGGTTGTTTTTTCATGTGTAACACTCCATAAACGCAAGAATCGGGTGAAAGTGCGGTCTGATTGTTGCGCTGACCGCACTTTATCGAATAAAACAGGTTATCAATCAATCGGTTCAATCAACCTCTTTTAGCCGTGCGGTAAAGTGCCGCAGAATCGATGGCTCATACACAAATTCTAACCCTTTAATATTATGGATATTTTCTTTTATTTTTTGAAATGCTTCAATAATAAAATCCATATGTGTTTGGGTGTAGGTTGCTCGAGGAATCGTCAGCCGCAGCAGCTCCGCCGGACAAGGGTGCTGCTTACCGGTTTGCGGATCGCGTCCCAGCAAGAGTGAGCCGATTTCTACGGCTCTTATGCCAGCAGTTTTATACAGTTCACATGCTAAAGCATGGGCGGGGAATTGCTCCGTAGGAATATGCGGTAACAATTTTCCGGCATCGACAAAGGCAGCGTGTCCACCGGCTTGCTGACAATAAATGCCGGCGGCTTGTAAGCCCTCCACCAGATATTGCACTTGTTGGATTCGATAGGCGAGCCAGTCTTGGCGCATACCATCCACCAAGCCGACAGCAAGCCGCTCCATGGCGCCACCTTCCAAACCACCGTAAGTCGGAAACCCTTCTTGCAGCACGCATAGCGTGCGGCATTCGGTATAGACATCTAGTAGGCTGTCGTCTTTGAAACACAGCAAGCCGCCGATTTGTACCATCGCATCTTTTTTGGCAGACATTGCCAGAATATCAGCATATTTATAAGACTCGTAGGTGATCTGTTCTATGCTCCAATCGGTATAAGCGGCTTCACGCTGTTGAATAAAATAGGCGTTTTCAGCAAAACGAGCGGAGTCCATCACCACCGGAATCTGATATTTTTGCGCAATTTCATAGGCGCCTTTCAAGTTAGCGAGTGACACCGGCTGTCCGCCGGCAGAGTTGCAGGTGATGGTGCTGACAATATAGGGAACATTTTCGGCACCGATTTCGATAATTGCTTGCTCCAGTTTGGCAAGGTCAAAATTGCCTTTAAAATCTTCATAAACATCAGTATTAAACGCATTGGCACAATAAATGTTCCTCGCAACACAGCGGTTGATCTGGGTATGACCTTGCGTGGTGTCGAAAAAATAATTGGAGAGCGCCACCATGTTATCCGGCTTACCGCCCTTTTCACGCTCTCTTTTACGGATCAGCACCGGAATATAAAGCTGTTCGGCGCCACGTCCTTGGTGGGTAGGAATCGTATGCTGATAACCAAAAATCTGTTTAACGGTGGCGGCTAGTGTGTGGTAACTGCGACTGCCGCTATAGGCTTCGTCGCCGCGCAGCATGGCTGCTTGCATATTTTGCGTGATGGCGCCGGTGCCGCTATCGGTCAATAAATCAATAAAAATATCTTCGCTGTCCAATAAAAACGGGTTCATACCGGCATTTAAAATCGCTTGTTCGCGGTATTCGCGACTGGTGGTTTTCACCGGTTCAATCACACGGATACGAAACGGTTCAGGTAAATGTTTAAAATGATTCATAATAACGATCCTTTTTTAGAATAAAGTAAGCCGTTATTTGTTGAGTTAACAAATAAAGGAAGTGCAATGGCGCCAAATCAATCTTGGCGTATGCTGGAGAGAAAAGGATATTTATCCGAATCGCAGTTATGGAAACGGGTAGGCAAGTTTGTGATCTTGATTAAACCAAGTCTTTAACGTGAAGGTTAAGATTTTCATATTTATTTCCCAAAATAAGTGGTGAAAATTACGAAAAATCAGTTATTGAGTATTCACAGAAAAGCGCTTTTGTCACGATGAAAATAACAGCAATGAGAACTGGCTCACAAAATAAAATTAGATTATTTTGTGAGCAAAAGAGAGATTATTCTAAATTGATAAAGTGCTGCCGATAGTACGCTAGTTCGGCGATGGATTCACGAATATCGTCTAGTGCCAGATGGGTATTTTGTTTTTTAAACCCGTCTAAAACACTAGGTTTCCAACGTGCGGCAAGTTCTTTGAGTGTGCTGACATCTAAATAGCGGTAATGAAAATAATCTGCTAATTCAGGCATATAGTTAAATAAAAAACGTTTGTCTTGCGCTACGCTGTTGCCACAAATCGGTGAACAGTGTTTTGGCACCCATTTTTTTAAAAAGTCCAAGGTGTGTAACTCGGCAGTACGTTCGGTCAGTTTGCTCTCTTTCACTCGTTGTACCAAACCGTTGGCGGTGTGGGTTTTGACGCACCAGTCACTCATCGCTGCGAGCTGTTGCTCGGACTGATGGATTGCCAGTACCGGCCCTTCGGCGAGGATATTCAAATCCTTATCGGTGATAATGGTGGCGATTTCAATGATCCGCTCTTTTCCAGGATCTAATCCGGTCATCTCCAAATCGATCCAAATCAGATTTTGTTTATCTAATTGCATAATATAAGGTATCCTAATGATTCAAATTCAGGCGCTATTCTAGCGTAAAAATAATCAGGGGTAATGAATTTTTTGAGTAAACAAAAGCTAACCAAAAACCAGAAACGCAGGATCCAATCCAACAAGCAGAAAACGTTGAATGATTACCAACAGCGTAAAAAAGAAAAACGAGATAGCGTGGAATGGCAAGATGAAATGCTGGGGGAGATTCAACAAGGGCGTGTGATCTCACGTTATGCGCTGCATGCGGATATTGAAGGTCATAATCATGAGGTTTTTCGCTGTAATCTACGTCGTACCGTCAGTAATTTAGTGGTTGGTGACTATGTGTTGTGGCGTGCAGGGCATCAGCAGCTACAAGGCATTAGCGGCGTGGTGGAGGCGGTGCAGCCACGTAAAAATGTGCTGTCGCGGCCGGATTATTATGATGGCATTAAATTGATTGCCGCTAATATTGATAAAATTTTTATTGTGTCAGCAATGTTACCGCACTTTTCCAGCAATATCATTGACCGTTATTTGGTGGTTTGTGAAAGTTTGGGCATCGAACCGATTCTGGTGTTGAATAAAGTAGATTTATGCGAGAAAAATGAGCGACAAGAGGTTGAGCAACTTTTTGATATCTATCGTAATATTGGCTATAAGGTGTTGATGTTGTCAACACAGTCAGGTGAGAATATGGCACAATTTACTGAATTAGTGAGTCAAGGGTGTACTATTTTTGTCGGGCAATCCGGTGTCGGAAAATCCAGTTTATTGAACTATTTGGAACCGCAATTAGGGTTACAAATCGGTGCGGTGAGTGAAAATTCCGGTTTGGGACAACATACCACTACGGTTTCGCGTTTGATTCGTTTAAAGTGCGGTGGCGAGGTGATTGATTCCCCGGGTATTCGTGAATTTGGCGTATGGCACTTAGATAGTAATACCATCACCAACGGATATCGTGAGTTTCAGCCCTATTTGGGCGGCTGCAAATTTCGCGATTGTAAGCACTTGGACGATCCAGGATGCGTGCTGCAACAAGCCGTCGAGCAGGGGAAGATCCATCCGCTACGCTTTGAGAATTACCACCGTCTGATTGTGGCGCTGGACGAGAATAAGGCCGGGCGGCATTTTGTGACAAATTAGCGGTTTGAGTTCGGTTTCTAACGGCGAGAAAGGGCGTTAAAATAGCGTTTAAATTCGTTTATAAAATGTAAAAATTGTTCGTTTTTTGAACTTATTTTAATAAAAAATGTGCGATAACTCATATTTTTTCCAGTTATGGCTTGATTATTTAAGTGGAATATTGATACTAACCCCACTAATTATTTTAATCAGTAAAATAATTATGAAAAAATTGTAATACTGGTGATATTCGGTAGGTATTTTTGTACGCTACTTGTAATTGTTACCAACATGTTGATTTATATTCAATGTTATTCATCTCTATAAGGAAATCACTATGTACTCAAAAGAAGTTACCATCACAGCTCCAAATGGCCTGCATACTCGTCCAGCTGCTCAATTTGTTAAAGAAGCCAAAGCTTTTGCTTCGGATATTACCGTAACTTCTAATGGCAAAAGTTCAAGCGCAAAAAGCTTGTTTAAACTGCAAACCCTGGGACTGGTGCAAGGCACGGTGATCACCATCAGCGCTGAAGGGGAAGATGAAGAGAAAGCGGTTGAACATTTAGTTGCATTGATTCCAACCTTAGAATAAGAAACTATTTGATCTTTCACCGTATAACTCGGTGAAAACGCATGGCTGCAATCAAACGTAATATGAACAGCGAATAGTTGGCTATTCGCTTCGGTAATTTTATCCAAGAAAAGGTTTTATTATGATTTCAGGTATTTTGGCTTCACCAGGGATTGTCTTCGGAAAGGCGTTGGTTTTAAAAGAAGAAGAAATTGTGTTAAATACAAAATCCATTGCTGAATCTCAAATCGACGCTGAAATTCAGCGCTTTTATACCGGTCGCGAAAGTGCGGTAGAACAGTTGACGGCAATTAAAGAGAAAGCGACCAGAACACTCGGCGAAGAAAAAGGCGCTATTTTTGACGGTCATTTGATGATTCTGGAAGATGAAGAGCTGGAAGAAGAGATTATTGCGTTGATTCGTGATGAACAAATGACGGCTGATTTTGCGGCAAGTAGCGTGATTGATCAACAGGTTTCGATGTTGGCAGAAATTGATGATGAGTATTTAAAAGAGCGGGCCGGCGATATTCGTGATATCGGTAACCGCTTGATAAAAAATATTTTAGGTATGCATATTATCGATTTAGGTGAAATCAATCAAGAAGTTATCTTAGTTGCCAATGATTTGACGCCGTCTGAAACCGCACAGCTGAACTTGGATAAAGTGTTGGGTTTCATCACTGATATCGGTGGTCGGACTTCACATACTTCGATTATGGCTCGCTCATTAGAGCTTCCAGCGATTGTAGGCACCAATATTGCCACCAAGTCCATTGTCAGTGGCGATATGTTGATTTTAGATGCGGTGAATAACCAAGTACTGGTTAACCCTACGCAAAACGAGCTGGAAAATGTAAAAAATTTACAACAACAACTTGCCGCAGAAAAAACCGAATTGGCAAAATTGAAAGATTTGCCGGCGTTGACATTAGATGAGCATCGGGTAGAAGTTTGCGCAAATATTGGTACCATTCGTGATATTGACGGTGCTCACCGTAACGGTGCCGAAGGTGTCGGGCTATACCGCACAGAATTCCTATTCATGGATCGCGATCAACTGCCAAGTGAAGAAGAGCAATTTCATGCTTATAAAGAAGTCGTGGAAGCGATGGAAGGTAAATTAGTCGTGTTACGCACTATGGATATTGGTGGTGATAAAGAGCTGCCTTACCTCAATTTACCAAAAGAGATGAATCCATTCTTGGGCTGGCGTGCAATCCGGATTGCTTTGGATAAACGTGAGATTCTGAACGCACAATTAAGAGCGGTTTTGCGTGCCTCGGCTTTTGGTCAATTAGCCGTGATGTTCCCGATGATTATTTCAGTGGAAGAAATCAGAATCTTAAAAGCGGTGGTGGCAGAGCTAAAACAAGAGTTGCGCAACGAAGGCAAAGCATTTGATGAAAATATTCAAATCGGGGTGATGGTCGAAACACCATCGGCAGCCGTCAATGCTAAGTTCTTGGCAAAAGAAGTCGATTTCTTCAGTATTGGTACTAATGATTTAACTCAGTACACCTTAGCGGTTGATCGTGGTAATGAGTTGATCTCCCATCTATACAATCCAATGACGCCATCAGTATTGAATTTGATTAAACAAGTTATTGATGCTTCTCATGCGGAAGGCAAATGGACCGGTATGTGTGGTGAGCTTGCCGGGGACGAAAATGCAACATTGCTGCTGCTTGGTATGGGACTTGACGAGTTTAGCATGAGTGCAATTTCAGTGCCAAGAATCAAAAAATTGATTCGTAGCGTCAATTTTAAAGATGTGCAACGTTTGGCTGAAGAAGTACTGGAACAGCCGACCGCGGCAGACATCGAAGCAAAAGTTTCTGCTTTTTTAACCGAAAATGGCTTAAACTAGATACAAATTAAGAAATTTCGGGTAACATAATACTGTTGTTTTGATGGATTTAATGAGGAGAATGTAAAATGGGTTTATTTGATAAACTATTCGGTTCAAAAGACAATAAAGGGGCTGAGGTTGAAATTTATGCGCCGTTGTCTGGTGAAATTGTCAATATCGAAGATGTACCGGATGTTGTTTTTTCTGAAAAAATCGTAGGTGACGGTATTGCTATTCGTCCAATTGGAAATAAGATTGTTGCGCCGATTGATGGGGTGATTGGTAAAATTTTTGAAACCAACCACGCATTTTCAATGGAGTCCAGAGACGGTGTTGAATTGTTTGTTCACTTTGGTATCGATACTGTTGAGCTTAAAGGCGAAGGATTTGTCCGTATTGCGGAAGAAGGTCAGGAAGTGAAAAAAGGCGACACTATTATTGAGTTTGATTTAGCCCTGTTGGAAGCAAAAGCCAAATCAGTATTAACGCCGGTTGTTATTTCGAATATGGATGAAATCAGCAGCATTGAGAAATCGAGTGGTACGGTTGTATTGGGTGAAACCGTTATCTTGAAACTAAAAAAATAAGCTGATTGACATTGTGAAAAAACCGAGTTAATGCTCGGTTTTTTTATATCCAAAGTGCGGTCTGAGTTTAGGGTCTATAGCTCAAATTATAAACAAAGATCAACAGACCCTATTCTAATTCACCGCAGAAACGATAGCCTTCGCCGTGAATTGTCGCGATAATTTCCGGTGTATCTGGATTGGCTTCGAAATGTTTTCGAATACGCCGAATGGTCACATCTACGGTTCTATCATGCGGTTTGAGTTCACGTCCTGTCATTTTTTTCAACAAATCATCACGGGTTTGAATTTTTCCTGGATTTTCACAGAAGTGTAGCAAGGCACGAAATTCGCTGCGCGGTAGTTTGTTATTTTCGCCTTCAGGAGAAATTAAAGTGCGACTGTTAATGTCTAATATCCAGCCATTAAAACGATATTGATCAACATGTTCGTGAGAAACCGGCTGATCTTTTTCTGACATAGTACGTTGCAGTAGATTTCTGGCACGAATAGCGAGTTCACGTGGATTAAATGGTTTGGTAATATAGTCGTCAGCACCAATTTCCAATCCTAAAATTTTATCGACTTCATTATCGCGTCCGGTCAGAAACATCAGTGCAGTATTGGCGTTTTCACGTAGTTCGCGTGCCAGCATTAGCCCGTTTTTTCCGGGTAAATTGATATCCATCACCACCAAATTGACAGAGTGGCTAGATAGAATCGTATGCATTTTATTGCCATCAGAGGCTTCCATCACTTCGTAGCCTTCGGCTTCGAAAATATTTTTTAGCGTGTTGCGAGTAACTGCTTCATCTTCGACGATAAGGATTTTAGGAATACGCATTTATTTTTACCTATAAAATCACAAGGACTATAAACTGTCTTAAGGTATGCAATTTTAAGACAGCGAATTTTACTTTTGATAAACAAAATAAAATATTAATTGCAGAATTGCAACGTAACTATAACATAAAGAAAATAAAAAGCGCACCATTCTCAACTAAAGTTTGACTTAGGTCATCATTTCTTGCTGCGATGATGCCTAAAACAGTTAAAAATGAGTATTAAAATGATGCGATATGTTCTCAAACGTTAATGTTCTTTGGTTTTGAAGAATTGAACGTCAGGATACCGCTCTTGTGCTAAATTTAAGTTTACCATGCTTGGGGCGATATAAGTCAGATTATCGCTGCCGTCTAAGGCTAAATTTTGTTCGTTTTTACGCTTAAATTCTTCAAATTTTTTCACATCAGCACATTCAACCCAACGTGCGGTAGAGACATTAACCGT
Organism: Testudinibacter crocodili; assembly: GCF_006228025.1. Taxonomy (NCBI): domain Bacteria; kingdom Pseudomonadati; phylum Pseudomonadota; class Gammaproteobacteria; order Pasteurellales; family Pasteurellaceae; genus Testudinibacter; species Testudinibacter crocodili. Next base: position 1,684 of record NZ_VDHF01000048.1, on the reverse strand, counting down.
TTCATAAATAGCCTCTACGTTGTATTCGCTTTTCAGACGGGCAACGACTACATCAAATTGCAATACGCCGACAGCGCCGACAATTAAATCATTGTTCATCAACGGACGGAACACCTGCACTGCCCCCTCTTCGGAGAGCTGTACTAATCCTTTTAACAATTGTTTCTGTTTTAAAGGATCCCGTAAGCGAATACGACGGAACAGTTCTGGCGCAAAGTTGGGAATGCCGCTGAATTTTAATTTTTCACCTTGGGTGAAGGTATCACCGATTTGAATTGTGCCGTGATTATGCAAGCCGATAATATCGCCGGCGTAGGCCTCTTCGGCGTGGCTGCGATCACCAGCCATAAACGTTAGTGCGTCGGAAATCACCACATCTTTGCCGATTCGTACATGGTGCATTTTCATGCCTTTTTCATATTTTCCAGAAACAATCCGCATAAAGGCAACTCTATCTCGGTGTTTGGGATCCATATTGGCTTGAATTTTAAATACAAATCCGCTCAATTTATCTTCCGTAGGGGAAACGTCACGCAGATCGGCGTGTCGCTGTTGTGGACGAGGAGCCCATTGTGTTAAGCCGTCCAGCATGTGATTCACCCCAAAATTACCCAATGCGGTGCCAAAAAAGACCGGTGTGAGTTGACCTTGTAAAAATAGGTCTAGATCAAATGGATTGGATGCACCTTGCACCAATTCTAGTTCATCACGCAGTTGCTGGGCTAAATCACTGCCGACCGCACTTTCCAATTCAGGATTATCTAAGCCTTTGATAGTGCGGACTATTTGGATGGTATGACCTTGGCCGGTTTGATAAAGATAGGTTTCATCATTATAAAGATGATAAACCCCTTTAAATAATTTGCCACAGCCGATAGGCCAAGTGATCGGTGCACAATGAATGTTTAACACGTTTTCGACTTCGTCTAATAGCTCCATCGGATCTCGAATATCACGGTCGAGCTTATTCATAAAGGTCAAAATCGGTGTATCACGTAAACGTGTGACCTCCATCAATTTAATAGTTCGTTCTTCCACCCCTTTGGCAGAATCGATCACCATCAAACAACTGTCAACCGCAGTCAAAGTGCGGTAAGTGTCTTCCGAAAAGTCTTCGTGTCCGGGAGTATCAAGCAAATTGACCAAGCAATCGTTATAGGGAAATTGCATAACAGAGGTGGTGATTGAAATACCACGTTGTTTTTCCATCTCCATCCAGTCAGATTTTGCATGTTGACCAGAACCACGTCCTTTCACGGTACCGGCAGTCTGAATCGCTTCTCCGTAAAGTAGAACTTTTTCAGTGATGGTGGTTTTACCCGCATCGGGGTGCGAGATAATCGCAAAAGTGCGGCGCTTATCGACTTGCTGTGGATATGGATTTAATGACATTGTATGTAAATAGGCTCTAGTAAGTTAATAAATGGTTAAGTCTAATATTGTCGCTGATCTGTTGCTTAAAAACAATTGAATCATTGTCGTGGCAGAAATAAAGACTACGATTGATATTAAAAAATAGTTTTTGTCCAGACTTGGTATAAAAAACCACCGTTTGATAAAAAACAGAAAAAAAGTGAGAAAAAGGGGTTGCAAAGAATTCCTGAATGTCTATAATGCGCACCTCACAACGACGCAGCGTTCTGATTTGAAGCGAGTGGTTGTGAATGTTCTTTAACAATATATC
>NZ_VDHF01000047.1:0-36279 GCF_006228025.1 Testudinibacter crocodili | reverse complement strand
GCGGGGTAGCTATGTGCGGAAGAGATAAGTGCTGAAAGCATCTAAGCACGAAACTTGCCTTGAGATGAGTTTTCCCCAGGTATAACCTGGTAAGGGTTGTTTAAGACGAAGACGTAGATAGGCGGGGTGTGTAAGTGTAGTGATATATTGAGCTAACCCGTACTAATTGCCCGAGAGGCTTAACCATACAACGCTCAAGGGTTTTGCCCTAAAGTAGCGCGAAGTAGAAAGACAAAGAAAAGCTCAATGAGTTTGAATCAGATTAGCTTGTGGCCGAATAATAACAGTGAAATAAAGTGAAGTAAAAAAACTGAAAAGAAGAAAGAACAAAGAAATAAAGACAATCAAGCCGAATTATTCCGGCGGCGATAGTGCAGTAGTCCCACCTGAATCCATGCCGAACTCAGAAGTGAAATGCTGTAATGCCGATGGTAGTGTGGGGTCTCCCCATGTGAGAGTAGGACACCGCCGGATTTTACTGAATACAGTACAACGACCCTTAGCAGCGATGCTAAGGGTTTTTTGTATGGGCGCAAAAATAAATGTGCTGGATAAAAAACAGGCATCAACACCAATTTCTTAGCCGATATCAATAAAACCGCAATAACCATTGTTAAAAAACAGCCTATTATTTTATAGTAAGTATAACGTAAAACTTCATAAGGTATGTATTGTTCGTTATTGTTGAGGAGATGTTATGGATTTTTTTAACTTTTTTGCGCAGGCTGAGGAAATTGAGCATGATACCCAGAGATATTCTTTATTAGAGTTGATTTTTTTAACCATGACCGCTGTACTGTCAGGAGCAAAGACATGGTGCGATGTTCATCAGTTTGGCGAAAGCCATCTCTCTTGGTTGCGTCAATATTTACCTTTTGCACAAGGTATTCCATCTAAAGAAACGATCGCTGATCTTGTTTGCAAACTCCATTCAAGCCAATTAAATGATATTTTTATCAATTTTGTTAACGAATTACGTCAGAGCAAAAATCTTGAGCAAATTCCATTGGATGGGAAAAACCTTCGCAACTGCTTCGGGCATGAGGCGAAAAGTGCACTGCATAACATTACCATACAAAGTAAAATGCACGGTGTGATACTGATACAGCATAAATCTCCACGTTGGCGTAATGAACAGCAAGGTGTGTTGGAAATACTCCAGACATTAAAATTGAGGAGAGCGATAGTTTCCGTTTATGCCTGCAACACACAGAAAAAGATTGTTGAGCAACTTAAGGATAAGCAAGCAGACTATGTGATTGCTTTAAATAATAATCATGCAATGTTTCGCAAAGAAATTGCAGCCTATTTTCATAAAATGGCGCGCGAGATGCCTCAAACTATTGATTGTTATCATAATATAAATACTGGGCAACAGTATAAAAAATTACCTGTTGATGAATGGTTGTCTGAGCCAATGCGCTGGGAGGGGATTCAGACGGTGCTGTGTGCAGAAGCACTGTCAGAGTTGAGGCAGAACAGCAAATTAGACTCTAAGTTAGACTGTTATATCAGCAGCTTAAATGCCGCATTACCACAATTAGCAGAGAGTATTCGGGAGCATTTATTGCTGAAAAAAAGGAAGGCACATTGGATGTTGGATGTGGTATATCGGGATGTTCGTGGTCTCAGTAGTAAAGATAACGGGGAAAAGAAGCTGACCTCCTTGCGTTATTATGCATTGAATTTAGCCCGGCTGCACCCCGCGCAATCGAGTTTGCGTATGAAATTAAAAACTGCCGCTTGTTCGGATGCATTTCGTGAAGAGCTGCTATTTGGTATCGGTGAGTAAGCTAGTCTAGGTAAATAAGAGCAAAAAAAACCGCACTTTAAACCCAGAAATAAAAGTGCTGTGAAAGGAGGCGTCAATCGATATTGGATTTTGTGTGATTTGGGGTGAGTGATAAACGTTCTTTGTTATTTAGTGAAAAAAGACAAGATTTGAGCAATTAACTCCAATCTTGCCAAAATACCCAAGTGCGGTTATACACCGTATTGTTGTTGATATTGGTGCATTGCGGGGAGGAAGGGTTGGTAAATCGGGCTGTGGTTTAAAAAAGCGAGGAGATCGTCTAAATCGATAATGGATAGAACTCGGCAATGATAATCACGCTCTACTTCTTGAATAGCAGATAATTTCCCTTTGCCTTTTTCTTGACGATTCAGGGCAATCATAACCGCACTTAGTTTGGCATTATTGGCGGCAATGAGCTGCATTGATTCACGAATGGCTGTTCCAGCAGTAATGACGTCATCAACCAACAAGACTCTGCCTTGTAATGGGCTACCGATTAAATTGCCGCCTTCACCATGATCTTTTGCCTCTTTGCGATTAAAACACAGCGGTTTATCGCAACCAAATTGATTGGCTAATGCAATGGCAACAGTGGTGGCGATCGGAATACCTTTGTAGGCAGGACCAAACAGCATGTCATATTCGATCCTTGAGGCTTGGATTGCCGCCGCATAAAATTCGCCCAAACGTGCCAGATCGCTGCCGGTGTTAAACAGGCCTGCATTGAAAAAGTAGGGACTGATTCGACCGGATTTTAAGGTGAATTCACCAAATTTCAACACATTGCGCTTGAGGGCAAATTCAATAAATTGTTGTTTATAATCTTGCATAAATCACCTTAATGATCGTTTAAGGCCGCACGTTGTACGGCAAAAATCTGCTCGATTCCACCTTGTGCCAGCTCCAGTAATTGCAACAATTCTTGATGACTAAACGGTTCGCCTTCCGCGGTACCCTGCACTTCAATCATACGTCCATCTTCTGCCATGACCACATTCATATCGGTTTCGGCGGCAGAATCTTCCACATATTCTAAATCGCACACCGCCGTACCATCAACAATGCCGACCGAAATTGCCGCTACTAAACCTTTGATCGGATTGGTTTTCAGTTCACCGTTGGCTAATAGTGTGTTGACCGCATCAATCACTGCGACACAAGCGCCACTGATCGCAGCAGTGCGCGTGCCACCGTCAGCTTGAATCACATCACAATCAACGGTGATGGTGCGTTCGCCAAGTGCGGTCAAGTCGATCATGGCGCGCAATGAACGACCGATTAAGCGTTGAATTTCCAACGTGCGTCCGCCTTGTTTACCGCGAGCGGCTTCACGCTGCATCCGCACATTGGTCGAGCGTGGCAGCATCCCATATTCAGCGGTGATCCAGCCTTGTCCCTGCCCTTTTAAAAAGCGCGGCACGCTATTTTCCAGCGTAGCGTTGCACAGCACTTTGGTATCGCCAAACTCAACCAATACCGAGCCTTCGGCATGTTTAGTATAGTGACGGCTGATTTTTATCGGGCGGGTAGCTTGCAAAGGGCGGTCATTCGGACGCATCGGGGTTCTCCATTTTTACTGTTCTCAATTCAGTTGGAATTCTAGCACGAAACCGCACTTTGCACACGACAGTCCCGCTCAAAATCGGTAGAATAGCGTCGTTTAATCATCGAATAAGGAAAAAATATGATTTACAGTATGACTGCGTTTGCCCGCTTGGAACTGAAGCAGAGCTGGGGCAATGCTGTATGGGAGATTCGCTCTGTCAACCAACGCTATCTGGAAAACTTTTTCCGTTTGCCGGAGCAGTTTCGTGGCTTGGAAAACAACTTGCGTGAAAAAATCCGTCAGCGGATCACCCGCGGTAAAGTGGAGTGTAATTTGCGTTTGGAATTGAAAGCACAGACCGCACTTGAACTACAACTCAACCAGTCGTTGGCGCAACAAGTGTTGCAATCACTCAAATGGCTGAAACAGCAAGCCGGTGAAGGGGAGATCAGTTTAACCGATGTGTTGCGTTATCCCGGTGTAGTTGAAACACCAGAACAAGATTTGGATCAAATTAGTCAAGATTTACTCAAAGGGTTTGATCAACTGCTAGACGAATTTATCGCCATGCGTGGGCGTGAAGGGCAGAAACTACAAGAGATTATTCAACAGCGCCTACAAGCGATCAGTGTTGAAGCGGACAAAGTGCGGTCACAAATGCCACAAATTTTGCAATGGCAACGGGAGAAATTGCAACAGCGGTTTGATGAAATCCAATTGCAAGCCGATCCGCAACGTTTGGAACAAGAGATGATTTTATTAGCGCAGCGTGTTGATGTTGCGGAAGAGCTGGATCGGTTGCAAATGCATGTGAAAGAAACGACTGCAACCTTGAAAAAAGGTGGCGCTGTTGGGCGTCGGTTGGATTTTATGATGCAGGAATTAAATCGCGAATCGAATACGCTTGCTTCGAAATCAATTAATGTTGAGGTCACCAACTCGGCAGTCGAGTTAAAGGTCTTGATCGAACAAATGCGTGAACAGATTCAGAATTTGGAATAAACTGACACCGCACTTTGTATTTAAATCAACAGCCCCTAAAGTGCGGTTAATCAATTTTTTCTATTTTACAACCACTTGCAATCACTTCGCCCAAACTGTTGCTCAGCACCGCACTTTCAGCTCTTTCCCACCAGTTCCACTGAATATTGGCGTAGCGTTTGCCGCTGCCGGAGATTACCGGTTGTAGATGTTGGCTGATACCGTTTAGAGTCAGCTGAATCGAAGGATTTTTTGAGTGCTGTTTGATGGCTGAAGCATTGAGCGCAGTGACTTTGATTTGGATATTGTTATCACAGTAGTAAAGATGGGTAGTATTGCTCTCGGGCAGGGTTTTATTTAATGCCGTCGAGCCAGAGGTGCTTTGTTGCAAGCTCAGGTTATTGTGGGTATCAGTCGGAGCATGACAACCGGATAGCAAGATGATGATGCAACCGCATAAACTTTTTTTCATCATAGGAATAAACCTCATATTGACGTGATGAAATTTCAGTAAAAATGCCGTTATCATTTAGATAACGGCATTTTTTGATTATTTCTTATACTGATAACTGCCGTCGTTATTACGGATAAACGTGCTGCCGTTTTGTAAGGTTAAACGGCTCACTCGGCCTTGTGAATTGACTTGAATCGTCACTTTGTCACCGGCTTTAAAGCTGCTGAGTGCTTTTTCACCGCCGTTGGCTTTGGTCATCGCATTGACATCGGCAATATTCAGATTATTATTGCGGAACACCTGCATCAAGCTGACGCCTTGTGGGATAGTTAAAGTGCGGTTGTTGCCGGAAGTTGTATTGTCAGCGGCTGGTTTGGCAGGCGCAGCAGCTTGTTTTGGCGCAGTTGTTGGTTTAACTGTGGTCGTTTTTGTGGTTGTGGTCGGTTGTGATTTTGCCGGTGTACGAGTAGCTTGCTCTTTTGGCGCTTCATAACGAGGTGGCGTTGTCGCTTGTTGCGTTGCCGTAGTTTGTGATGGTGCGGTCTGAGCGTTTGCACTTTGAGCTACTGTTCCGGCTGCAACGGCAGCAGCTTGGGTTGCGGCGGCGGTTGCCAAAGTTTGAGCGTTGCTATCGCCCACAGTATTTGGCTGAGGCAGCAAAGCGTTGTTTTGATTGTTTGATTGTTCGTTCGGTTGATTGATTTGTTCTTCTTCTGATTGATTCAACGATTGAAATTCTATCGGCAGCGTATTCGAATTTTGCGCTTGTAGGGCATCAACAGTAGTGGTTGAACTTGGTTTTAACCAAAAGAAAATCAACAACACTAAAATCAGTGCCAATAAGGCGATGAATAGGCGGCGGTGTTTGGCTGGTAAACGATTTAAGATCCCCCAAGTTTCTGGTTTTTTCAAACGGTTGCTTAATGGCTCATGCGCACTATTTGCGTGATCAGTTGTTATCGGCTCAACCGCACTTTTAGCCGTTGTTTCGATTTGAGCGGCACTCTCTGTTACAGGTTGTGGATCATGAGGGGGCAGGTTTGTCGTGCTCATACTTTCCTCCTTGTGCTCACGTTTAGGTAACAAGCCTTTCGCCTTGTCAAAAAAAGAGGGCTTTTCTTCAATGGGTTTTTTCGGCGTAATCGGTTCCATGTTGCTAAATTCAAATTTTAATTGATTCTGTTTTTCACCGGCGGTTGCTTCAGCATTGCTGCGGTTTTGGTTCTCAGAAGTCACTAGACACCTCAAATTGTCAAAATATGTTTTTATGAATAAAAATATTTTTCTATTCTAAAGGAATTAGACAAAATAAAAACTGTTTTTGCTGGAATTTGGTGTGAATTTTTTGCTTATGGCGTTAATAAGGTTTTATTCGGCTCACCAGCAATCTCGCGTGCCAGCTTAGGCACGAGATATCCGGAGCTGATTTTCTGCAGTTCGTGGTAGATTGCCAACGCCTGCTTGTCGTCCAGATAAAAATGCGCTGCACCTTGCACTTTATCGAGCAAATGCAGGTAATAGGGTAAAATACCTGTACTAAACAGTTTATCGCTTAATTGTTTTAACAATTGTGCATTGTCATTTACGTCTTTTAAGAGCACCGATTGATTCAGCAATACCACGTTGGCGGCGCGTAATGGTGCCAAATGATCGGCTAAAGTGTGGTCGATTTCATTCGGGTGATTGATATGGGTGACCAGCACCTTATTTAAACGTGAAGCGGCTAAACGCTGGCAAAGTGCGCTGGTAATCCGTTGCGGAATCACCACCGGCAATCGGGTATGAATTCGCAGGGTTTTAATGTGTCTGATCTGCTCCAAGCGGCTGATCAGCCAGTCCAGTTCGTGATCTTTCGCCATCAGCGGATCGCCGCCGGAAAAAATCACCTCTTCAATTTCAGGGTGCGCGGCGATATAGTCAAGTGCGGTTTGCCAGTTCTGTTTGTTGCCTTTGTTGTCCTGATAGGGAAAATGGCGGCGAAAGCAGTAGCGGCAATTGACCGCACAGCCGCCTTTCACCATTAATAACACTCGGTTATGGTATTTATGCAATAAGCCCGGCACCGCACTTTGCTGCTCTTGCAGTGGATCTTGGCTGAAGCCTTGCACTTGAAAAAACTCCTGCTGCGACGTCATCACTTGCAGCAAAAGTGGATCCTGTGGATTGCCCTTTTCCATTTTGTCGATAAACGGTTGTGGCACGCGCAGCGGGAATAATCGACGTGCCGAAATGTCGTTTTTGAATTGATTTAGTGGTAGATCGAGTTGCCTCAGCAATTTTTGCGGATCATTTATCGCATTTGCAAGGTAATCTAGCCAGCTTGGCTCTTCTCTAAGCAGGGTGTTTTGGGTTATCATAGACAAGTTTTATTAAAATTTTATCTGATCTTGTCTTAAGATCAGGCTTTTTTCAAGTGATGAGGACATTATGGCAACCTATTCTACCAGTGATTTTAAACCGGGTCTTAAATTTATGCAGGACGGCGAACCTTGCGTTATCGTTGAAAACGAATTCGTGAAACCGGGAAAAGGTCAAGCGTTTACCCGTACTCGTATCCGCAAACTGATTTCCGGCAAAGTCTTGGACGTGAACTTTAAATCCGGCAACACCGTGGAAGCGGCGGATGTGATGGATACCAATTTGACTTTTTTGTATAAAGACGAAGATTTTTGGCATTTTATGAACAACGAAACTTTTGAGCAGTTGTCAGCGGACGCCAAAGCGGTGGGCGACAATGACAAATGGTTGTTGGATCAAGCGGAATGTATCGTCACTTTATGGAACGGCGCGCCGATTTCCGTGACACCACCGAATTTTGTCGAGCTGGAAATCGTGGATACCGATCCAGGTTTGAAAGGCGATACGGCGGGTACGGGCGGCAAACCGGCAACCTTAAGCACCGGCGCTGTGGTGAAAGTGCCGCTGTTTGTGCAAATTGGTGAAGTCATTCGAGTGGATACTCGCTCCGGTGAATATGTAGCACGTGTGAAGTAAGCGTATTATATCGCTAACAATACAAGCGGGGTGTTATCGCCCCGTTTTGTTTTTTCGCTTTAAGATTAAAAATCGACAAGCATAAGCGTTTTTATCATCGGCAGTTACTAGTTCGTCTTCTACAATATGCCAGTCATTCAAATCGAGCACCGGAAAAAAAGTATCGCCGTCAAGTGCGGTTTGGATTTCGGTTAAATACAGTTTGTCTGCTAACGGCAGGCTTTGTTTAAACAGCTCGCCGCCGCCAATAATCATTACCTCATCAGCCTTTTTGCACAAGCCAAGTGCGGTTTGTAGGCTATCCGCCCATTGTACGCCGTCAGACACAAATGGCTGGCGCGATAACACGATGTTAGTGCGGTTCGGCAACGGGCGACCGATAGACTCAAAGGTTTTACGCCCCATTATCACCGGTTTGTTTAAGGTGTTGCGTTTAAACCACGCTAAATCACGTGGCAAGTGCCACGGCATTTGGTTATCTCTGCCGATCACCCGATTTTGGGTGAAGGCGACGATCAGGCTGATTTGCATAATTCGGATCCTATCACTAAATAACAGGGCGCTGGCGGTAAAACAGTAAACCTGGCAAAGCCAAGCCGAAAGCCAATGCGCCAAGAATAAAACCAGATTTGACAAAATTATCAACGGCTTGTTGGAACAGGGCTTCAGAATAGCCGATATGGTGGATTTGCACAACGGCAATCATCGCTTTATAGGCAAATACGCCGGGAATCATTGGAATGATCGCAGCCACGGTGAACACTTTTGGGTGTGCTAAATAGCGCTGTGACAGATAAACGCCGATAAAACCGATCAGCGCCGCAGCAAAAAAGGTGGCAAACACCAACGGCATATCCATCGTTAGTAATAACAGTTTACGAAAACCATGTCCCAACGCCCCGAGCAGTGCACAATATTTCAGTGCATTTTGTGGCACATTAAACAACAGGGCAAAACCAATCGCCGGAATGGCGGAAAAAAACATATCGTCCAGCAAAATGAGCAGCAGATCCATCTCAGCCTCCCCATTGTTGAATATTCAGTAGGCTCAAGGCAAACACAATGCCAATGCAAGCACCAAAGGTTAGCACCGTCGCCAGCGCCCAACGCCCGATTCCCATATTGGTGTAGCCTTTCAGAATATCGGATAGCGCATTAATAAACGGAAAACCGGGCACCAGCAGCAACACGCTTGAGGCAATCGCAATTTGCGAGTCGTTGCCCAAATGAAAACGCAGCGATAAGCCTGAAATGCAAGTTGCCACAAATGCGGTACAGGCAAACACAATGATCGGATTGTAGTGACGCATCGCAAGTTCCTGCCGTACCAACATCGCAGCACACGCCGCCAAGAAAGTGATCAGGCAGATTAGCGCATCGCCACCGGCAAGATGAGCAAACGAAGCACAGGATAGTCCGACCATCAGCAATACATAATAGCGATTATATTTTAATGGTTTGATGTTATACAGTTTTTTTCGCACGACGCTTCTGTCGTAAATCCGGTGTTCGGCGGCAATCACAATATGCTGCACTTCAGTCACCACATGCATATTGATACCGCGATCCTGATTGCGCCTTGCGGTGGTGATGCAATGCCCTTGGTGCAAGGTGGTCAGCACAATGGCATTTGCCGTTAGCGCAACCTCAACACTTTCCACTCCCAACGCTTTTCCCAAGCGTGCGGCAATTTGGCTGACCAAAGTGCTTTCTGCACCGTGTTGTAACAGTAAAAGTGCGGTATGCACGCACAACCGGGTGATCTCTTGTTGTTGCGCATGATTGAGAACTGAATATTTGCTTGGCATAAACTCTCCGAGTAAAACAAAAGTACAACTGATTTATTAAATGCTTTTTTTAGCGATTAATGGTAACGTAACAATCATTTTTTTATTTATTTTAGATCAAAAATTATGCAAAAAAACGCGTATTCCGACGCGGTTGAAAATGCCGCAGTCAAAACGATTGTCTTAAAATTTGGCACCAGTGTCTTGACCCAAGGCTCACCGAAACTCAACCGTCCGCATATGCTGAATATCGTGCGCCAATGCGCGCAATTGCAGCAGCTAGGACATCGGGTGGTGATTGTCACTTCCGGTGCGATGGCAGCGGGGAGGCACTATTTGAATCATCCGCAATTGCCGCCGACCATTGCCTCGAAACAGCTGCTGGCGGCAGTGGGACAAAGTCAGTTGATTCAAGCATGGGAGCAACTATTTGAAATTTATGATATTTATATCGGACAAATGCTGCTGACCCGTGCTGATTTAGAAGATCGCGAACGTTTTCTGAATGCGCGTGACACCCTGAATGCATTACTGGACAACCAAATTATTCCGATCATTAATGAAAATGATGCCGTGGCAACGGCGGAAATCAAAGTGGGTGATAACGATAATTTATCGGCATTGGTGGCGATTTTGGCGAATGCAGATCAGCTCTATTTATTAACCGACCAACAAGGCTTATTCGACAGTGATCCGCGCGCTAATCCGGCGGCAAAACTCATTGTGCAAGTGGATAAAATCACCGATCATATCCGTTCAATTGCTGGTGGCAGCGTGTCTGGTTTAGGCACCGGCGGCATGAACACTAAAATTACTGCTGCGGATATTGCCACTCGTTCCGGTATCGAAACCATTATCGCACCGGGCAGTCAGCACAATGTGATCCTCGATTTGGCGCAAGACAACGCGATCGGCACCAAATTCAAAGCGTTGCTTTCGCCATTGCAAAGTCGTAAACAGTGGTTGTTTGCCGCCCCGTCAGCCGGCACACTGGTGGTTGATCAAGGGGCTGAAAGTGCGGTATTGGAGAAATACCGTTCCTTGTTGCCAGCCGGTATTGTACAAATCGAAGGACGCTTCTCACGCGGTGAAGTGGTGCGAATCCGCACGCTGCAAGGCAAAGATATTGCGATTGGCGTGGCTTGTTATAACAGTGACGCATTGGAGCTGATCAAAGGCAAAAAATCGGCAGATATCGCAGTGACGCTCGGATATGAATATGGGGCGGTGGCTATTCACCGTGATGATATGGTTATCCTCTCGGTCTAAAAAACGGAATAGCGGCGTTGGAAATGCTCGCTGAAGCCCCACTTCAGCTGTGCTTTCCGCCTTGCTCTTCCATTTTTTATACAGCGAAGAGGATACAGTCAAGCGACATAGCGGCGTTGGAAAAGAGAGTAGAAGTAGAAAAGGATATAACAATGACAATCAATTTAGTAGAAATGGGCAAACAGGCGAAGCAAGCAGCGTTTGAATTGGCGCAACTATCCAGTGCGGAAAAAAACCAAGCGTTGCGGGTGATTGCCGATCAGTTAGAAATACGAGAAGCCGAGATTCTGGCGGCGAATGCCATTGATATTGCCAATGCCGAAGCGCAAGGTATCAGCGCTGCGATTATTGATCGTTTATTGCTGACGCCAGCCCGTTTAAAAGGCATTGCCGACGATGTGCGCCATGTGATCACGCTTGCCGATCCGGTTGGCAAGGTGATTGACGGCGGCACGTTGGACAGCGGGCTCTCGATTCAACGAGTGCGTGTGCCGTTGGGGGTGGTCGCGACCATTTATGAAGCCCGCCCGAATGTCACCATTGATGTCGCCTCACTGTGTTTGAAAACCGGTAATGCCGTGATTTTGCGCGGTGGCAAGGAGACCCGTCATACCAACCAAGTGTTATTGCAAGTGGTGCAAGACGCACTAAAACAAGCCGGTTTACCGGGTGAAGCCGTGCAGGCGATTATCGATCCTGACCGCACTTTAGTGATGCAACTGCTTAAACTGGATCGCTATGTGGACATGATTATCCCTCGTGGCGGCGCAGGCTTGCACCAACTGTGCAAAGAGAATTCAACCATTCCGGTGATTGTCGGCGGCATCGGCATTTGCCATCTGTTTGTTGAGCAAAGTGCGGATCTCAACCGCGCCTTAGCGTTGATTGATAATGCGAAAACCCAGCGTCCAAGTGCCTGTAATTCATTGGAAACCCTGTTACTGCAACGCAATATCGCCGCCGAATTTATACCGCACTTGGTGCAACAACTTGCCGACAAAAAAGTCCACTATTTTGCCGATGAGCAAGCGTTGCCGTTATTACAGCAAAACGGTGCAGAAGTAAGTGCGGTTAGCGACGACAGCTTGCGTAACGAAGCGTTGTGTAACAATATGAATGTGGTGATTGTCGAGGATATTCAACAAGCGATTGCGCATATCCAAGAATACGGCAGCCACCATTCCGACGGTATTCTCACCGAATCGCAAGCCTTAGCACGCCAGTTTGTTAATCAAGTGGATTCGGCAACGGTGTATGTCAACGCCAGCACCCGTTTCACCGACGGCGCGCAATTCGGCTTAGGCGCCGAAGTAGCGGTCAGCACCCAAAAACTGCATGCCCGTGGTCCAATGGGTTTGGAAGCGTTAACCACTTATAAGTGGGTGTGTTATGGGGATTATTTGAGCCGGAGCTAGTAAAAGATAATAAGCCACTTCTTAACTTGAAGTGGTTTATTTTATATATAGTGTTTGTTATCTTACTCCAGATAAAATACTTGCTCTAATTTTTGGGCTATAGGACTATTATCCGGATTGGATGGCATGATGTCTTTCATAAAATCCCACCACTTTTGACAAGCTGTTGTTTGTGCTACCTGATCCCAGCGTTCTTCTGACTCAATTTCGACATAACCGAACAATAAATCACGCTTCTTATCTAAGAATATTGAATAATTGTGAGCTCCGTGTTCTTTAAGTTCTTTGACTAACTCAGGGAAAATTTCATCATGACGTTTTTTATATTCTGCATGGCAATCGGGATTGACATGCATTAAGATACCTTTTCTTATCATTGTGTAATCCTTATGAACTTAGTTTGCCATACCTAAACCAACAATATTGGCGGCTAATACGATGATTAAACAGCCGATACAAAGTACACGCACTGGTTTAGTGCCCGTGTTCTTCCACTCTTTGAGGATTAACCCAACGATACCGCCGCATAGGACATAAAAACTCATATGTAACATCCAGCTCATAAAGCCGTAATCAGCAGGAATATTCGCATGTCCCCAAGCGTAAAAGAAAAATTGGAAGTACCACATAATTCCGCCAAGAGCAGCAAATAATGCATTACTGATTAATAGGTTTTTGGTTACGCTCATATCTTTGCGGAAAGACAGCTCTGGTTTAATGATTAAACGAATAATACAATAACCAAGATTGATAATTGCGCCTCCTCCCATAATCACAACATAGCTTGGTAAAGCAACATAAAGTGGATCAACCCCTAGTTGAGCAGCAGATTCATGCATTGGTACTGCAGCTGCCATAGCAAATGACATACCTGCTGAGAAAATACCGCATATAATTGCTAAAATTAACCCCTTTTTTAAATTGAATTCTTCGGCTGCAATACCACTAACGCGCTCTTTCAGCAATCCAGCATAGGAAACAACAGCAACCCCAACCAAAGCAACCAAAACGCCGATTAATGTCATTTTTCCACCGGTAGAAGCCAATAACTCTCCAAATCGCCCTTGTAAAATTGGAGTCATTAAGGTACCGAAAATTAGGGTGATACCGATAGCAATACCAATTCCCATCGACATACCAAGATAACGCATCGTTAATCCATATCCGATATTGCCAATACCCCACATGGCACCGAATAGGAATACCGGGATTAATATATTGCTGCTAAATGAAGCATAGTAGGCGGAGAAATCAGGTAATAGCCAATAGCTGATTCCCCAAGGCAGCAGTATCCAAGAAAATAGACCCGCAACAGCCCACATCGTTTCCCAAGACCAGTTTGTTACTTTTTTTAACGGTGCATAGAAGCAGGCTGCAGAGGTTGCACCAATAAAATGCCAAAATATACCTAAAAAAATTGAACTACCCATGTGGCTTCTCCTTTAAAAGATGAGATTTTTGCACCGCACTTTTATGTGATAACGAATTAAAAAGTGCGGTTGATTTTTTGAAAGATAGAACTACAAGACTCCGTCCATTGGTATTACGTCGAAACGTTCTGCCAATAGTTTGAACTCATCATTGGTAATACCTTGTTTGCGTCCGCCCATAGCCATTACTTTGACTAAAATTTCTGCTGACTTTTCAGCCGTATCAATTAAGCCGAATGCTTCATCTAAAGTTGCGCCAGCGCCAAATACACCGTGGAATGCCCAGAGGACAAGTGAGTGAGATTTCATTTTTTCAGCAGTGGCATAACCGATTTCATCTTTCCCCGGTACGAGCCAAGGCAATATGCCTATTCCCTCGGGAAATACCACTAAACATTCAGTGCTCATTTGCCATAGTTCGTGAGTAAAGACTTTACTATCTAATGGCAAAACATAAGTCAGTGCGATCAAATTTGTGGCATGGCAGTGCATAACAACGCGATCTTTACCGTCTGTTTTTTGCATTCTTACGATATGGGATTGTAAATGGGCGGCTAATTCGGAGGTTGCGACGCCTCCGTTGATTAATCCCCATTGAATGTAATACCCCTTACCCTGTTCATCTACCCGAACAACAGCAAGGTTATCGGCTGGATCTAAAATGATATTGCGGAAAAATTTACCCGAGCCGGTTACGATAAAATACTGTCCTGCCAATGCAGAGACATCTTGTGTTAATGCAATATGATGAGGTTTAGTATTAAATTCAGACAGGTAAGGCTCTACATCACTATCGAGTAAGCGTAAACTGACGTTACCACCGTTACGCTCATCCCAACCTTTTAGCCACATATCGTGAGTTGCCTTGATCATGCCTTGCACAAACCATGATGAAATAATATTTTGCATAGTTTTTTTCCTTTATTAACGTTGGTTCAATACGTTATTTTCATAACGATGAATATCCGCCAACCAACGGCTACCGACAGGTACGTTATGGCGTTCACAGTAAATATTCCAAACTGCCTGCCAAGGAAGTGACTTTGCTTCTTCTAATAGTGCTAAACGAGTGGTGAAATCACGTTTTTCTTCAGCTTGACGAAGAGCGGTAATCGGCTCTAATAAGGCTTTTAATAACGCTTTTTTCATATTTCTAGTACCGATAACCCAAGCGGCAATCCGATTAATCGAAGCGTCAAAGAAGTCCAACCCGATGTGAACACGGTTAAATAGTTTGTTGCGAATAATTTCATTGGCGATAGCTTGAGTTTCATCATCAAGCAGTACAACATGATCGCTATCCCAACGGACTGGGCGGCTAACATGCAGTAATAGGTGTTCTACAAACGGCATAACGGCAGAAATTTTATCTGAAATGGTTTCCGTCGGATGATAGTGTCCCGCATCTAAGCAAAGTGCGGTTTTACGCGAAGTTGCATAAGCGACATAAAATTCATTCGAACCGACGGTATAGGACTCTAACCCAATACCAAACAGCTTGCTTTCAACTGCATCTAAATGATATTTAGGATCAATTTTTTCTTTGATAATTTCATCTAAAGATTCGACTAAACGTTGACGTGGGGCGGCTTTATCAATGACAAGATCCTTGCTGCCATCAGGAATCCAAATATTCATTACGGAAGCCGTACCTAATTCTTTACCAAAATATTCGGATATTTTTCGACTTGCTTTGCCATGTTCAATCCAAAAATTGCGAATATCTTTATCCGGGTGAGATAGTGTTGCTTCAGCACTTAACGGATGTGAGAAATAAGTTGGATTGAAATCTAAGCCCATTTGGTTTTGTTTTGCCCATTCCACCCAGTTTTTAAAATGTTCAGGCTTGACTTCATTCCGTTCAACTTTATATTCGGCTTCCAAATAGGAAGCGTGTAAATTTAAACGTTTTGCTCCCGGAATCAAGCTGATAGCTAAATCAAGATCGGCTCTTAATTCACCCGGTGTTCTTGCTTTACCCGGATAATTACCTGTCGCTTGAATTCCGCCGGTTAAATCTCCGCCGAGCTGTTCAAAACCGCCAACATCATCCCCTTGCCAGCAATGAATGGAAACCGGAAGTTGCTCTAATAATATCATTGCCGCTTCGGTATCAATGTCAAAATCAGCAAATTGTTGTTTTGCAAGTTCATAGGCTTGTTGAGTGCTCATAATAACGTCCTCTTTTCGTTAATTTAGTTGGGAAAATTCTTGCCATTTGCGTTTTACGAAATCGGAATCAGCAAAGTGCGGTTGAAATTTAAAATGTTTTAATGGGAAGTTCTTGGTTACAATATTGCGGAATTCTTTTACGGTATGAATTTGATCTAATGCCATTAATTGGCAACCAATATTGCCTAGCACAGAGGCTTCAATCGGACCGGCAATAACATCTATACCGCAAATATCAGCACATAATTGGTTAAGAAATGCATTTTGACTTCCTCCGCCGACGATATGTAAATGCGATATAGGATGATGTTGTAATTTGGCAAGTTCTTCTGCTACTTGGCGATATAGCATGGCTAAGCTGTCAAAAATACAGCGCGCTAATTGCGCTGTTGTGGTAGGGATTGGTTGATTATGTAATTGGCAATATTGTTGGATGGCTTCAACCATTGAATTTGGGTTTAAGAAAACATCATTATTTGGATTAATTACACTGCGAAATGCTTGTTCTTGACTTGCTTGCTGCACTAATGCAGGAATATCGGTAATTTGGCGTTCCGTGCATAAACGTTGGAACAACCATAATCCCATAATATTTTTTAAAATGCGGTAGTGACCATCAATTCCGCCTTCATTTGTAATATTTGCATTCATTGCATGGCTGTCATTACAAACTTGTTTACGATCAAGCCCCATTAATGACCAAGTGCCGGAACAAAGATAGGCACTATATTCATCAGATAATGGGCTGGCGATAACCGCACTTGCGGTATCATGGCTGGCAACGGACATAACTGATATGATTTGATCATTTTGTTGCCAATTACCAATTTTATGACCAGGGTGGCGAATTTGCCCGAACCAACTTACCGGAATATTTAAATAATCTAAAAGTTCGGTGTCCCAGTTATCGGTATTGACATTTACTAGTTGTGTTGTGGTGGCATTGGTGTATTCACGATTAAGTACGCCGGTTAAACGGTAGTTCAAATAATCAGGTATCATGATAAAATCAGTGACATCCTCTAACCAATTTGGTTTATCGTTCATCATGGCTTTGAGTTGATAAAGCGTATTGAAGGTAAGGAATTGAATGCCTGTTTTTTGATAAATCTTTTCCTTACTCAAATTTTGTTGCACTTGCTGCATAATGCCTTCGGTTCGAGCATCTCTATAGGTATAACTATCACCTAGAATTTCGCCATGTTTATTGAGTAATACATAATCAACCCCCCAAGTATCGATGCCGACACTATGAAGCGTGATATTCTTCTCAATAATTTTATTTAACCCTGTAATAATTTCGTGTTCTAAATAAAGTAAATCCCAACAATCATGTCTATTTCGATGATGAAGTTGATTTTTGAAACGATGAATTTCTTGCAAGTTGATTTGTTGGCTTTCCATTTGATAGGTAGCTAACATAACGCGACCGCTAGATGCACCTAAATCAACTGCAGCAATATTCAAATTTGCCATATATCCCCCTTTCCTTTGTTAGATTTAGTCTAGATAAAGGTAGTCGGATGAACATTAATTTAGCTGCCGGTTTTAGAAAAACTTGGCAAAATATTCAAAGTGTATGTGCGAGAGATCACGAATTTGAAAAGTAGTTTTGGATAAGTTTGAAATCAGCTGGTGCATTGATTAGATATTGGCATAATTTATTGTAAGTGATTTTTTGAAATTTGAGTTTTTAAGGGGGAATAATGATAATGAAGTTATATGCAAAAGAATTTTTTCATCAAAGTTCTCAGCCGCTTAGTATTGAGCCTAGAGCGCCACAAGATAATTTTCCTGAGCATACACATCATGATTTTGACGAGATTGTCCTAGTGACAAATGGTAAGGGACGACATATCTTTAATGGTTACCCGCAAGAGTTGTATGCGGGTATGGTTTTATATGTAGAAGCGAAAGATCACCATTTATATGAAAATGTGAGTGGATTGCATTTAACTAATATCTTGTTTCGTTCGTTAGATAATTTTCATTTTATTCATAATATTAACTCATTATTAAAGACGATTAAACCTGAAAAGTCTAATTATCAAGTGATTAATAAAAAACAATTGGCAAATCTATTGCCTTTGATTGATGTATTATCAGATTCATCAAAATATAATATTATCGAGCAAGAAAGTTATTTTTTCCAATTATTGTCTTTATTACAACGCAATCAATTTAGTGATCATGGAATTGGTACCGTAATGGAGAAAGGCACACAGCTACTGCATTATCTAGCTCACAATTTTAATGAACCAGTAAACTGGGAACAACTTGCTGAACAATTTTCCTTGTCACTTCGTAGTTTGCATCGGTATATTAAAGCTCAAACGGGTGAAACCCCACAAAATTATCTAAATAGATTGCGCTTATCTTATGCCTATTATCAAATTCGTTACACTGATCAGACGATTATTGATATCGCATATGACAGTGGTTTTAATGACAGCGGTTATTTTTCTACTTGTTTTAAGCAAGAGTTTAAATTGTGTCCGAGAGAATTAAGAGTTGTTAAGTATTAATTATATTGCCAAAAAGCATATACTGAAGTGCTTTTATACCTTATGACATTATTATAGTCTAACCTCAAACACCCCTTTATTCGGGTTGAGTTTAAAGCCCTGTTCTTGCCAAAATTCCCGTTGTTGTGGTGTGCTTTCCACCACCAATAGATTACTTTGGGTAAAGCTGACAAAGTCGCGGCTCTTTTGTAGCAGCGCTTGCATAATATGTTGTCGTTGGGCGTTGTCAGAAGCAAAAATATCGGTCAGTTGCCAATAGCGTTGCAGGCGCAATGAGGAGAGACGGGGGTAGAGCTGCACAAAGCCGACCGCTTGTTGTTGATCATCAACGGCAATAAATAGAATACTTTCGCTGAAATGGATGCGGTTTGCCAAGAAACTCAGCGCCCGCTCTGCATTTTCGCTCATTCCTTGTTCGCAGCGATATTGTTCAAACAAGGGTAAAATCAGTTCAAGATTCCATAATTCGGCTTTAAATATCCGCATAATTGCCTCTAAATTAACCATTTCTGTGGCGAATTGTAGCGTTTTTATAAGCAAGAATCATCTGTTGTTAAATAAAAAACAACAAAAAAGTAAAAAGTCCGAAATTTTTTCGCTTATAAAAAGCAATTCAAAGCCAATTTTGCTATAGTGGAAACACTTTTTATTTATTAACCTTAAGTTTGCAAGGAGCAAAAAATGGCACGTCGTCCTTTAGTGATGGGTAACTGGAAATTAAACGGCAGCAAAGCAATGACCCGCGAATTGATCGCCGGTTTGAAAGCGGAACTGGCTGATGTCAAAGGCTGTGATGTGGCAATCGCACCGCCGTTGATGTATCTGGCGGAAGCGGAAGCCGCTCTGCAAGGCAGTAACATTGTGTTGGGTGCACAAAATGTGGATACCAATGTTTCTGGCGCATTCACCGGTGATACTTCCACCGAGATGTTAAAAGATTTTGGTGCAAAATATATTATTATCGGTCACTCCGAGCGCCGCACTTACCACAAAGAGAGCGATGAATTCATTGCCAAAAAATTTGCGGCACTGAAAGCGGCGGGCTTGATTCCGGTATTGTGCATCGGCGAAACCGAAGCCGAGAACGAAGCGGGTCAAACCGAAGCGGTCTGTGCCCGTCAAATTGATGCAGTGCTGAACAGCTTAGGCGCAGAAGCCTTCAACGGCACAGTGATTGCCTACGAACCAGTCTGGGCGATCGGCACCGGCAAATCCGCCACCCCGGCGCAAGCGCAAGCGGTACACAAATTTATTCGTGATCACATCGCCAAACAAGACAAGGCAGTGGCTGAACAAGTGATTTTACAATACGGCGGCTCAGTGAATGATGCCAACGCCGCAGAACTGTTCACCCAACCGGATATCGACGGTGCATTAGTCGGTGGTGCTTCGTTGAAGGCGCCAGCGTTTGCGGTGATTGTCAAAGCAGCGGAAAAAGCGAAAAACTAAGCTAACCGCACTTTATCACTGATGAAAAACCGAATCTGTTTGGATTCGGTTTTTTTGTTGGCTGAATATTGCTAACTTAGATTAGAAATGGTGCACAGCACTGTTTAAATTTTTTGCCTGAGCCGCATAGGCAAGGTTGTTTCATACTGGGGTATTGCCCTAATGTTGGATCAAGGAAGTACCAATGTTGACTAATCAAAACAAATGTTGATAGCTCATGATGGGCTTGCCGTCCGGCTGTGGTTTGATAAAACGCCTTAAATTCCACTTGTGCATGAATTTTGCCGACTTTCGGCAGGTATTGCACAATCTCAAGCCCAGCCCATTGGGTTTGCTGCGCCCATTGTTGCATCGCCGCAGTATTCAAGTGCGGTTGTTGCGCCGGAACAGTGGTGGCAACCAGATAATCTATTTTTTGCAGCGCATAAGCAGCATAGCGTGATCGCATTAACTGCTCGGCGGTTTGCGCAATACTTTTTTGTTGATGTAGTGGTTGGCAGCAAGCTTGATAAGATTGACCTGATTGGCAAGGACAGGATAAATCAATAGAAATTATTGACATAAAAGTGATCAATGCAAGATTTGAGAAAATTGGTAATATAAAAGGAAAAAATGGCGCATCCGAGAGGATTCGAACCTCTGACCGCTCGGTTCGTAGCCGAGTACTCTATCCAGCTGAGCTACGGATGCGTCGTTTCGTTGTTGATTAACCTGTCATATTGTCTTGTTACATTTTAACCAGATTAAGGGTTAAAATGGCGCATCCGAGAGGATTCGAACCTCTGACCGCTCGGTTCGTAGCCGAGTACTCTATCCAGCTGAGCTACGGATGCACAGAGCAAATGGCGGTGAGAGAGGGATTCGAACCCTCGATACAGTTTCCCGTATACACCCTTAGCAGGGGTGCGCCTTCAGCCTCTCGGCCATCTCACCGCAATTGGTTTGAGCGCACATAATACGGTTTTCGGAAAATATGTCAATGGCTTTTTTTGCCGGAACCGCACTTTTGCCTTGGTTTTGTAGCTGTTTGCTTGATTTGCAAGCAATTCTTGCTGAAAGTGCGGTCGGTGTTAACGCTTGCGTTGCAGCATGGCTTTCAAATTAGCAACATGATTGGTGGTTTTTTGTTCGATTTGTTGCGTGGTGACGGGTGGTTTATCTCGCTCCCACAGCAAATCACTTTGTGGCAGTTCTAACAGAAAACGGCTAGGTTTGGGGCGGATCAATTCGCCGTATTGGCGCCGTTCTTTGCATAAGGAAAATGTCAGCTCCTGCTGTGCGCGGGTGATGCCGACATATGCCAAACGCCGCTCTTCCTCGACATTGTCTTCATCGATACTGGTCTGGTGCGGCAAAATGCCCTCTTCCATGCCGACCAGATAAACATACGGAAATTCCAGCCCTTTGGAGGCGTGCAGGGTCATTAACTGTACCTGATCGCTTGCGTCGTCTTCTTCGTCACGTTCCAGCATATCGCGCAGGGTTAAGCGTGTAACCACCTGATTTAACGTCATGGCTTGGTTATATTCATCGCCACGCAACATGCCCGCCACCCACTCGAACAGGGTCGCCACGTTTTTGCTTTGCATTTCTGCCTGTGCTGGGCTGGCGGCGTGTTCAAACAGGTATTCTTGATATTGTAAGGCGGATAACATCTCACGTACCGCACTTTCCGGCTCGCTGCGTAACGCTTGATCATTCAGCTCGACAATCCAGCGGGCGAAATGTTGCAATGCTTGATAAGCGCGCGGGGTGAGGCGTTGGATTAGCTCAAATTCAAAGACAGCTTCAAACAGACTAATATGCTTTTCTTGCGCCAGTTGTCCCAATTTTTCTAAAGTTGCTGTGCCGATTTCGCGTTTTGGCGTATTCACAATACGCAGAAATGCGGCGTCGTCATCTTGGTTCACCACCAAACGTAGATACGCCATCATATCTTTGATCTCTGCTCGGGAGAAAAAGGAAGTGCCACCGGAAATTTTGTACGGGATCCGGTTTTGCATCAGCATTTTTTCTAACAGCCGTGATTGATGGTTACCTCGGTACAGAATGGCATAATCTTTATAATGCGTTTTATGCAGAAAACGGTGTGCTACCAGCTCGGCAACAATCCGTTCGGCTTCGTGTTCTTCGTTTTTAGCTTCCAAAATATGTAGTTTTTCGCCTTCGCCTAAGCTTGAAAACAGTTTTTTATCAAACACATGATCGTTGTTATCAATCAAAATATTGGCGGCGTGTAAAATCCGTTGGGTCGAGCGGTAATTCTGTTCCAACTTAACCACTTGCAGCTGGGGAAAGTCATCACGCAAGCGGATCATATTTTGCGGCCGTGCACCACGCCACGAATAGATCGATTGATCGTCGTCGCCCACCACGGTAAAGCGTGCTCGCTCTCCAACCAATAATTTAATCAGCTCATATTGACTGGTGTTGGTGTCCTGATATTCGTCGACCAGCAAATAACGGATTTTTTCCTGCCAACGCAATCGCACGTCGGGATCTTGCTGAAACAGCAGGGTTGGCAGCATAATCAAATCGTCAAAATCCAGCGCATTATAAGCCCGGACTTGATTGTGATATTGCTCGTAACACAGCGCAAACAAAATATCTTTCTGCCCGTCGGCAATACCTTTTGCCCGTTCCGGCAGAATCAGATCGTTTTTCCAGTTGGAAATGGTATGCAGCAATTCGTTCAGCAGATCTTTATCGCCTTTGAGATACGGTTCGGTCAGCTCTTTCAGCAGCGCCAGTTGATCGTGTTGATCGAACAGGGTGATATTCGCTTTATATCCTAAAGTGTGGTATTCGCGTTTGATAATATCAAAACCCAGCGTATGAAAAGTGGAAACCGTCAGCCCTTTGCTGGCTTGTTTGCCAATTGAATGTGCTACCCGCTCGCGCATTTCGCGTGCGGCTTTATTGGTAAAAGTCACCGCCGCAATCTGCTTCGGCAGATAACCGCACTTTTCAATCAAATAGGCAATTTTATTGATAATCACCCGAGTTTTGCCCGAACCGGCGCCCGCCAGTACCAAGCAAGGTCCGTTGACATATTCGACGGCGTTTTGTTGTTGCGGATTGAGTTTCATCGGTTAATCCTGCGCCAGGGCGTAAGGCAAAAGTGCGGTATCCAAAATAAACGACAGAGGAATATCCAAAATCGGTAAGCCCCAACTTTTTGCCATCTGGTAATCATATTTCACCCCGGCATAGGCGCTATACGGCTGGGTTGGATTGATCAAAGTCACAATCGTGCCGCAGCCGCTGAGAGCGAGGCAGGCTAGCAATAAAATCAGTTTATACATGGCACTGGCGTCGTGTTAAAGGTCGTGTTAAAGATAGAGGCTGGCATTATAAAGGGAATACCGCCGCCTCAGCAAAGGAAATGTGTTTTTAGCGTATTGATAAATGTGCGGATTTATTGGTTTTTGTATAATCAGATGTTCTAGTTGCTATCTTCCTTAAGCATTACTTAATCTTTGTCTGCTTTAATATTCATAAATAAGGCAGAGGAGACAGTGATGAAAAAGATGAAAGATTGGTTACAAGGCACCAAGCAAAAATTGGCAGAGATTTGGCAGCAGCAGAGGAAAAAATTGCAGCAGAGCGGTTTGTCGCAGAAATACAGCGGAGTTGCGGCATTAATATTGCTGTCGCTGTTTTTATTGATGTTTGGCTTGCTTTCACTGCTGCTGCTTGCGGCATTCAGCTTGATTGCCGCACTGCAACTGTTATTCGCTAAAAAACCGGTACTAGCGGCAGAGCAGGTGATTATTGAAACCACAGCAGTGAGGCACAACGCTAAACTATAGCGCTGTACTAGCGCAGTAATAACAAAGCGGGTATCAAATTTTTCGGTAAACTTGTTCAAACGGCAGGCGAAAGCGTTCTCCCCAAATGCCGCGTCCTGCTTCACGAATGCCACAGGTGACGACCATGTTGATTTCTGCTCCACGTGGTAGTTGCAGAATCCGTTTCACTATACGACTGTCCAAGCCTTCGAGCGGGCAGGTGTCGTAGCCTTGTTCTGCCATGGCCAGCATAAAGGTTTGCGCCGCAAGGGCACAGCTTTTGTGGGTGACGATACGTAAATCGGCTTCAGATACGTTGGTGGCAATTGGGCGGAATAAGCCAATGCTATGGGCGATCAGTTTGCGCACCATTCCCAACAAGCCGAAGCCACGGGCATACAAAAACGGCATTAATTTGCCGTAATAACCGTCCAGTTTTTTCAGGCGATCGGTTTGTTTATCCATTGGGGTATTGCGCTGAAGATCGTCGCTGACAGCGCTCAAGACTTGCTTGGCTCGTTGACGATGCAAATCCTGACGGGTAACAAACACCACCATTTGTTGTGCGGTGGTGGCGGTATTTTGACTAAGGCAAGCTGCGGCAAGTTGTGCAAGTGCGGTTTTGTCGCTGATATGATAAAACTCATACAGTTGCATATTCGAGCTACTTGGTGCCAGTTGTGCCAATTGTAGGCATTGGCGTACTTTGCCACTGTCAAGTGGTGTCTCGCTGTAGTGGCGCATCGCACGGCGGTGGTGTAGCATCTCGCTTAAAGTCATCAGGTGTCCTTTGGTTTAGTTTGTTACTGATCATCGGTTTATTTTACACCGATTGTGGGGGCAACCAGTTAGCTGAAAATGGCGCTGACAAAAAAAGAAAAGGCTTGGAGTTTTCCAAGCCTTTCTTATATTTGCTAATCTTGCAATTAGTTCAAACGCTCTTTGATACGCGCTGACTTACCACTACGCTCACGCAAGTAGTACAGTTTAGCTTTGCGTACCGCACCTTTACGTTTTACGCTGATGCTGTCGATTTGTGGTGAATGCGTTTGGAACGTACGCTCAACACCAACACCGTTTGATAATTTACGCAAGGTGAAAGCAGAATGCAGACCGCGGTTACGAATTGCGATAACCACGCCTTCGAACGCCTGCAGACGTTTTTTACTACCTTCAACAACCCATACTTTCACTTCCAAAGTGTCACCAGGACGGAAGCTTGGTACGTCTTGTTTCAATTGTTCTTGTTCCAGTTGTTTAATAATGTTACTCATAATAAATACCTTTTATTCCTAGATGTAACTGAATCTTTACTCTTGCTGCTGGATTAGATCCAACAGCCCTCTTTGTTCGTCAGTCAGAGCTAGGCTTTCCAATAGCTCAGGTCGGCGTGTCCAAGTGCGGTGCAATGACTGCGTTAAGCGCCATTTGCGTATTTCCGCATGGTTACCCGACATTAATACCGGTGGCACAGCGGCTCCGTCCAACACTTCCGGGCGGGTGTAGTGCGGGCAATCCAACAAGCCGTCAGCGAAAGAATCCTCTTCGGCTGAAGCTTGTTTACCCAATACCCCGGGAACAAAACGAGCAACGGCGTCGATTAACGTCATTGCAGGCAGTTCCCCGCCGGTCAGGACATAGTCTCCGACCGACCACTCTTCATCGATTTCTGCTTCAATCAAGCGTTCGTCAATGCCTTCGTAGCGTCCGCAAACCAAAATGATTTTTTGATATTGCGATAATTGCTGTACGCCACGCTGATCGAGTTTGCGTCCCTGTGGAGAAAGGTAAATTACCTTCACACCTTCCCCTGCTGCTTGCTTTGCGGCGTAAATGGCATCACGCAACGGTTGCACCATCATCAGCATGCCCGGTCCGCCGCCATAAGGGCGGTCGTCAACGGTTTTATGCTTGTCGTGGCTGAAATCACGCGGATTCCAACACCGCACTTGCAGCAGGTTGTGTTTTACGGCTCTGCCTGTTACCCCGAATTCGGTGATTGCTTTAAACATTTCCGGGAAAAGACTAATAATCCCAATCCACATATTGTTACCTATGCTAAAAATGTTACCGCCAAAGCGCCCACGTGTTTCCTGAGGTTAGAAACCAGCGTCCCAATCCACTTCAATAGTCTTTGTGGCGAGATCGACTCTTTTAACTACTGTCTCTTCAAGATACGGAATCAACCGCTCTTGTTGTCCGAAAGCGTCATTCAAATTGGCTTTCACCACTAACACATCGTTCGAACCGGTTTCCATCATGTCGCTGACGTTGCCCAATTGATAGCCTTGCAGATTCACTACTTGGCAACCGATTAAATCGTGCCAGTAATAGCCCTCTTCAAGCGGCGGGAAGTTTTCCGCATTCACCCCAATTTCAATATTGGTCAGGGTTTGTGCGATGTCGCGATCATCGATGTTTTTCAGTTTCACGATTAAATCGTTACTGTGGTAGCGCCAGCTTTCCAGCTCGGTGGCTTGCCATTTTCCCTTGATATTCAAATACCAAGGTTGATAATCGAAGATACTTTCAGCTTGTTCTGTCGATGAATAGATTCGCAACCAACCACGAATCCCGTAAGTTGAACCCAACTTGCCGACGATACTGATATTTTGTGCTGTCATATTCACCTACTCATGTGTTTTGCTTAAAGCAGATTACGCTGCTTTTTTTGCTTCTTTAACCAGCGCAGAAACGCGGTCAGATAAAGATGCACCTTTTTCGATCCAAGCGTTGACACGCTCTAAATCTAAACGTAAACGTTCAGCTTTACCGGCAGCGATTGGGTTGAAAAAACCAACGCGCTCGATAAAACGACCGTCACGAGGGCAGCGGCTGTCCGCTACAACGATTTGATAAAATGGGCGTTTTTTTGCACCGCCACGAGATAAACGAATGGTTACCATAGCGTCCTCTAAAATGATAGTAAAAATAAAACCCTCGTTCGAGGTGAGGGTGTCATGTACTTTTTACCGCAATGAAGCGATAAAAAGCCGTCAGATTTTACTCTTTTCTGTTGGAATTGCAAGTTTTAGTGCGGGGTTTAGCAAATCAATGCTGGCATAGCAATTGTGAATGCAGGGAAATTCTGTTTATAATGAGAACGGTTATTAATAAACAGGAAACATAATGCCGTTGATCAAATTTATCTATATTTTATTGGGCTTTATTGCGCTCGGTTTAGGAATTATCGGGATTCCGCTGCCGGTGCTGCCGACCACGCCTTTTCTATTGCTGGCGTTGTACTTCTTTGCTAAAAGCTCTGAGCGGTTGCACAGTTGGTTTTTGCAGACCGCACTTTATCATAAATACCTGAAAACCTTTGACGAGCAGCGGGCGTTGACCTTGAAAAGTAAGATTTATATTTTGCTGTTATCCACCGGTATGATTGCAATCAGCTATTATTTTTTACCCTCGATTTATGGGCGGATTTCGTTGCTGGTGCTGCTGTTGATCGAATACTGGTTTTTCTTTTTTTGGATCAAAACGATTCGTTAATTTTATCGGATAAATCAATGGATTTTATATTATTTTTTACGCATACTTAGGGGCGAGTTTTTTATCTTTCATCTTGTTTAACTCTCTATTCAAAATAAAAAGGAACTAGTATGAAGTCTTTATTAAAATTAAGTACTTGCGCAGGTGTTATCCTAGGCACCTTGGCATTTTCCGGTTTGGCACAGGCGGAATACGAGAAAGACCGCACTTATCAATTGACTGTGCTGCACACCAATGATTTGCATGGTCGTTTTTGGACCAATCAAAATGGTGAATATGGCTTGGCTGCACAAAAAACCTTGATTGATCGCATTCGTAAAGAAGTTGCTGATAAAGGTGGAGATGTGATTCTGCTCAACGCTGGCGACTACAACACCGGGATCCCGGAGTCTGATTTGCAAAATGCCAAGCCGGATATTGAAGCGATGAATATCATCGGCTATGAAGCGTTGGTGTTGGGTAACCATGAATTTGATAATCCGTTGCAATTGTTGGATATGCAGGAGAGTTGGGCGAAATTCCCGTTCTTGTCTGCTAACGTGTTTAACAAAAAGGATGGTAGTTTGTTGGTGAAACCTTATACCATTTTGGATAAACAGGGGCTGAAAGTGGCAGTGGTTGGTTTGACCACGGAAGATACTGCTAAATTAGGCAACCCGGAATTTATCTCGAATGTGGAATTTATCCGCCCAGCTGAAGCCGCTAAAGACGTACTTGCCAGCCTTAACAGCAATGAAAAGCCGGATATTAAAATCGGCTTGACCCATATGGGCTATTACCATGATGCCCAGTACGGCTCGAATGCGCCAGGCGATGTGTCGATGGCGCGTGAATTGGAAAAAGGCGCGTTTGACATGATTCTCGGTGGTCACAGCCATGATACGGTTTGTATTAATGATGACGGCAGTTTCAACCTTAAGTATAAACCGGGCGATGCTTGCAAACCAGCCTTTGAAAACGGCACTTGGATTATGCAGGCCGGTGAGTGGGGTAAATATGTTGGACGCGCTGACTTTGAATTTAAAAATGGTGACCTGAAATTGGTTGACTACCAACTGATTCCGGTTAACTTAAAAGATAAAGTCAAAAATGCCGAAGGAAAAACGGAATATGTATTGTTCCAAGAAGAGATTCCAGCCGATGCCGAATTGTTGGCACATTTGAAAACCTATCAAGACAAGGGCGATGAACTGCTTGGGGTTGAAGTGGGCAGTGTTAACGAAAAATTGGAAGGGGACCGCAACGTTATCCGTTTCCAACAAACCAATTTGGGGCAGCTGATTGCCCGTTCACAAAAAGAGCGAGCTAAAGCAGATATCGGCATTATGAATTCCGGTGGTATTCGTGCTTCGATCGAGCCGGGCAAAGTGACCTATAAAGATATTTTAACCGTACAGCCGTTTGGGAATATCATCAGCTATGTTGAGCTAAATGGACAGGAATTGCTCGATTATTTAGATGTGGTGGCATTGAAAGAAATTGATTCCGGTGCCTATGCCCAATTTGCCGGTATTAGCATGACGGTCGATCGTGCAGCGAAAAAAGTGTCGAATGTCAAAATTAATGGTGAAGCGTTGGATTTGAAAAAAACCTATCGCGTCTCTTTGCCGAGCTTTAGTGCCGCAGGCGGCGACGGCTATCCGGTGGTGACTAATAATCCGAGCTATGTCAATACTGGCTTTGTCGATGCAGAGAGTCTGAAACTCTATTTTGAAGAGAACTCACCGATTGATGCCAGCCAATTCAAAAACGAGAATGAGATTATTTATAAATAATCCGAGTAAGCAACAATAGATCTTCAAACAAAAATCCGATAGTGTACACATTATCGGATTTTATTTTTTAATGGATTGTTATGTTAGTCAAACCGCACTTTTCACGTTTTGTTGTTTTATTGAGCGTTATACTTTTTATGCTGCATTTGATCAGCGGTACCAGTTTTGCCAATGATCTGTTCGGCAAAAAAGAGCGGTTTTTACCGCCGCACGAAGCTTTTATCTTTTCGGCGCAAGCAGATCAGCAAAGCTTAAACCTCAATTGGCAGATTGCCGAAGGTTATTATTTATACCAACGTGAAATCTCACTTGAGGACGCGCAAGGGCGAATCACCGATTTAGCATTGCCGCCTGCTACACCGTATCATGATGAATTTTTCGGCGAAGTCCAGATTTACCGCAATCAGTTAGCATTGGCTGTGCCGTTACATAACCGCAATGGAAAAATTATCGTTCACTATCAAGGCTGCACTAGCGGTTTTTGCTATCCGCCGGAAACGCAGGAATTAGATTTGGCTGCGTTACAAAGTGGACAAAACGCAACGGCGATAGCGGAAGATAGCCCTGTGGATACCATGCAACAAAGTGCGGTCATAGCAGACAACCGTAATGTTGACGATAGCTTCTTTAATCGTAATAGCACCGAAGAGTTAGCAGGCAATCTGGGCGAAAGCAAATTCAGTATTCTGTGGTTTTTTGTTTTAGGGTTAGGTTTGGCGTTTACCCCTTGCGTATTGCCGATGCTGCCGCTGCTTTCCTCGATTGTGATTGGGCAAAAACAGCGTCCGCACAGTCTGCGTGCGTTGTTGTTGAGCGTGGTTTATATTCAAGGTATGGCACTGACCTATACCGCACTTGGCTTGCTGGTGGTCGCGATTGGGTTACCGTTTCAAATTGCATTGCAAAGCCCTTATGTCTTGATCGCATTTTCGATTTTGTTTGTGGTTTTAGCCTGCTCGATGTTCGGTGTGTTCAACTTGCAACTGCCGTCTTCTTGGCAAAACAAACTGAATCAAATGAGCCAAAAACAGAGTGGCGGTGCCTATTGGAATGTATTTTTGATGGGGATGATTGCTGGGCTGGTGGCATCACCTTGTGTCAGTGCACCGCTGTCGGGCGCACTGCTATACGTGGCGCAAAGTGGTGATTTTGTGACCGGCGGCTGGAGTTTGTATCTGCTGGCGCTGGGTATGGGCGTGCCGTTAGTGTTGGTGACGTTGTTTGGCAATCGAATTTTACCGAAAGGTGGCGTGTGGCAAGAAAAAGTCAAAATTGCTTTCGGTTTTGTGATGCTGGCAGTACCGGTCTTCTTAATCTCACGTTTGATCGCTGACATCTGGGGCGAGCGTTTGTGGTCGTTGCTCGGCGTAGCATTTTTCCTTTGGTTGACCTCCGCCATCAGTGATAAAAAATCACTATTGGGGATCAAACTGCTGCCATTGCTTGTTGCTATCGTGTTGGCGCAGCCGTTGGTGAGCTGGGTTGGGCAAATGATAAACGGCAATACGTTGACCAGCCAAACCGAGTCGCCGCATCTGCATTTTAATGCAGTGTCGGACTTTGCCGATTTACAGCAGCAGTTGCAACAAAATAGCGGCAAAGTGGTGATGTTGGATCTGTATGCAGATTGGTGTGTGGCGTGCAAAGAGTTCGAAAAATATACCTTCAGTGATCCGCAAGTGCAGCAGCAGATGGCACAAATGGCGCTATTGCGAGCAGACTTGACGCGCAACAGCCCACAAAACCGCACTTTGATGGAAAACTTGAATATTGTCGGTTTGCCAACCATCATCTTCTTTGATCTAAGCGGAAAAGAGATTGCTAGCAGCCGTATCAGCGGATTTCTGGATGCTAGACAATTTGAACAATGGTTGGCACCGTTACTGAAACAGCATAATCAACAGTAAGTCAGACTATCATAGTAAAAGTGCGGTTCAGGTTTTCAAGCGATAAATGATCTGATTGCTGGAGCCGCGCCACAACAGTTTTGGATCGGCAAGTTGTTGGATAAACTTGCCGTCGATCAACACATCAACATACGTTAGAAAGGCTTGTTGTGTTGCGGTTAACTCCTGCATACGATAGCCGGTCCACAGCCAAATGTCTTTCTTCGGGCATTCGCGTTTAATCCGTTGCACCAACGGCAAAAGTGCGGTCAGGTTTTTGGGGTGCAGTGGATCGCCGCCGCTGAGACTCAAGCCTTGTCGCTTGATGCGCGTGTCTTGTAAATCGGCGATAATCTGATCTTCCATCGCTTGATCAAACGGCACACCGGCGCAAAATGACCAACTCTTTTGGTTGTAGCAGCCTTTGCACTGGTGCTCGCACCCTGCCACAAACAGAGTGCAACGTGTGCCTTCGCCGTTAACGACATCCACCGGATAATATTGCAGATAGTTCATTGTGACCGCACTTTACAGGTGTTTCACCCGGCGTTTGACTTCTTCCTGCTTGCCGCTGTTGAATGGGCGCGCATCTGGGCTGCCGAGATAGCCGCACACCCGCCGTGTGACCGACACCGTGCTACTGTCGTGGTTGCCGCAGGATGGGCAGGTGAAGCCCTTGCTGGTGCAGTCGAATTCGCCTTTGTAGCCACAGCCGTAGCACTCGTCGATCGGGGTGTTGGTGCCGTAATACGGCACACGGGAATAGCTGTAATCCCATACATCCTCCAGCGCTTTGAGATTGCGCTGCATATTCGGGTATTCGCCATAACAGATGAATCCCCCGTTGGCGATCGGCGGATATGCCATTTCAAAATCCAGCTTGTCGTATGGATTGACCTTCTTTTCCACGTCCAAATGGAAGCTATTGGTGTAGTAGCCTTTGTCGGTTACGCCGTCGATAATCCCGAACACTTTGCTGTCGAGACGGCAGAAGCGGTCACACAGATTTTCGCTCGGGGTAGAATACAGGCTGAACGCATAACCGCTCTCTTGTTTCCATGCCTCGACCGCACTTCGCAAGTGCTGCACAATCTCCAAGCCTTTTTGCCACAAGGTGTGTTGATCATAAATAGGGCTGCCGAACAGCGCATTGATGGTTTCATGAATGCCGATATAACCGAGTGAAATCGAAGCTCTGCCGTTTTTGAAAATATCAGCGATACAATCATCGGCGTTCAAACGCACACCGCATGCGCCCTCCATATATAAAATCGGCGCAACCCGTGCTTTGGTCTGTTGCAAGCGTGCAATCCGTGTCATCAGTGCTTTTTTGGCAATCGCCAAACGTTGGTCTAACAGCTGATAAAACCGCACTTCGTCTCTTTTAGCTTCCAGTGCAATCCGTGGCAGGTTGAGACTGATCACGCCGAGATTATTACGCCCTTCGTGGATTTCCTGTTGATCTTGTTCATATTTGCCCAAAAAGCTGCGGCAACCCATCGGCGCTTTGAACGAACCGGTTACTTTCACCACTTGATCGTAATTCAGAATATCCGGATACATCCGCTCGCTGGCGCATTTCAGTGCCAGTTGTTTGATGTCGTAATTCGGATCGGTGGCGTTCAAATTCAAGCCCTGTTTCAGCGTGAAGACCAGTTTCGGGAAAATCGCTGTTTTATGATTTTTACCCAAGCCCTGCAAGCGATTCTGTAAAATGGCTTGTTGAATCAAACGCGACTGCCAGCTGGTGCCCAAGCCGAAGCCAAAAGTGACGAACGGCGTTTGTCCGTTGGCGGTATGCAGTGTGTTGACCTCATATTCCAGTGATTGAAATGCATCGAAACACTCTTTTTGCAAGCGTGCTTTGGCGTAGCCTTCCGCATCGGCAATCTGCCATTCTGCTGCAACTGCCAGATGTTTTTCATAACTTTTTTGTACATAGGGCGCCAACACTTCGTCAATTCGATTAATGGTCGTACCGCCGTAAATATGGCTGGCGACCTGCGCGATAATTTGTGCGGTGACGGCAGTGGCGGTGGTGATCGATTTTGGGGTTTCGATTTCGGCATTGCCCATTTTAAAGCCTTGCTCTAGCATGCCTTGCAAATCAACCAGCATACAATTGAACATCGGGAAGAACGGCGCATAATCGAGATCGTGGTAGTGGATTTCGCCTTTTTCATGGGCTGCAACCACATCGGCTGGCAACAGATAGCGCTTGGCATAGTGTTTTGCTACGATACCCGCCAGCAGATCGCGCTGGGTCGGGATCACCTTGGCATCTTTATTGGCGTTTTCATTCAGAATCTCCAGATTGCTCTGTTCAATCAGGCCTTCGATCTCTTGTGTCAACTGGCTGCGTTTCTCGCGCGCCAAATCCCGATCGTGACGATATTCAATATATGCACGTGCAATTTGTGGATACTGGCTCTTCATCAGCTTCTCTTCGACCAGCGACTGAATATGTGCAATATCAATTTGTTGTTGATAGTGGCTGAAAATCTGCTGACAAACTTCATTACTGATGTGCGAACAAAATGCTTCGTTGTTGATTTCGCAGGCAACCGCTGCTTTACGGATAGCTTGCAGAATACGCTCTGCCACGAACGGCGTGCTGGCACCGTCTCTCTTAATGACCTGTAACCCTGACATAAAAACCCCTTATACGGATAAACCAAAAAACGCAGACACTATATATAGACATTATTTATTTTGAAAGCACTATATATTGATTATTTGATCTCTGTCAAATAAAAATAGTTATCAAAAAATAAGGTGTTGATTTTTGTTGTAAATGGGTTTAGACGGTAAAATAGCAGTAAAAGTGCGGTTTTATTGGCTGAATAAGGCTTGCACCACTGCTGGAATCAGTTTCGGCTCAGGGATAAAAACTTGTTTATGTCGGTTGAGTTCGCCTTTTTCTAGCACGATACTGCTTTTAGCCACTTTGAATTGTTTGGCGAGAAATTTCAGCAGGTGGGCGTTGGCTTGTCCGTCAACGGGTGGGGCGGTGATGCTGATTTTCAGTTCACCGTCATGCAAGCCGATAATCTGGTCTTTGCTGGCTTTGGGTTGCAGCACAATTTTCAGCCGCAACCCGTTTTCGCATAGTGTTATGGCGGACACGGTTATGCCAACACCCACAGCGAACCGAAAAAATCCAGCAGCAGGTTGTTGCCTAAAATCAGGATAAATGCCAATGCCATCACGGAAAAATCGATCATGCCGGTTTTTGGCAAAATTTTACGAATCGGCGCCAGCAGCGGCTCGGTAATGCGGTACAGTTGATATTCTAATGGATGATTGCCTTGGGAAAACCAACTCATCACCGCACGGATTAAAATGGCCCAGAAGATAATCTCGCCAAAGGCTTTGATCACCGCTAAGCCACCGATGATAGCGAATTGCCATAAACTGGCGCCTTCAAAACTACCGATTAATAGCGGATATTTCAGCATATTGATCACAAATGCCAGCACTAACGCAGCAAAATCAATATTTTTTCGGGTCGGGATCAGTTTGCGCAACGGTGCTAATACCGGTTGGGTCAGCTTGACTACGGCTTGTGACAGCGGGCTGTAAAAATCCACTTGGCAATATTGGAACCAAGCGCGCAATATCAGAATAAAAGTATAAAGCCCCACCACGGTTTGTACTAAAAATTGTAATGTGTTCATGAGAATCCTTTAAATAGCAAAAGTGCGGTCTGAAAACCGCACTATATTAGATAGGATTAAATCGGAAAAATTCAAGTTCCGATTGATATTATTGAATTGGGTAGTCCCACCAAATATCAAACAATTCACTAGTTTCAACTTGCTGTAGTTGGTTATCCTTCAACCACTGTGCTACCAAAGTGCGGTGTGAGTCGTTGCAGTTGCCGATATTTTCCAAACAAACCAAGCCTTCCCAATTGAGATAGCCGCTGCCTTCATAGGCTAAACCATTCGGTTTAATTACTTCGGCGATAAAACGATCTAGTGTTGCGTCAATCGCTTCTACTGATGTGTTGTCGGCAAACTGCCAGCGCACCACAAAACCTAACTCTTGGAATTCGCCTAAGTGCATTTTTTTACGTTGTCTGCGGTTACGTTGAATAGCCATACTCTTTTCCTTTTTCTGGTTGAATAAACTTATTGATAGATAAAATAAAGATCCCAAACGCCGTGACCGAGCCGCTGTCCGCGTTGTTCAAATTTGGTTAGCGGGCGGAAATCCGGTCGTGGGATATAGTCATTGGTTGCCGATTGATTTTGCAATTTTGCGTTATTTTGTAAGGTTTCCAGCATATGCTCGGCATAGTTCTGCCAGTCGGTTGCCATATGAATAAACGCACCGCACTTTAGCTTTTGCTGAATAGTGTGGATAAACGCCGGCTGCACAATCCGCCGTTTATGATGTTTGGCTTTCGGCCAGGGATCTGGAAAAAACAGTTGTAGCCCGCCTAAACTTTGATCAGCGATGCTGTCACGCAAAATTTCCATCGCATCGTGGCAAATCAAACGTAAATTACGGATTTCTTCTTGAACTGCCAAGGCAACACAAGCCCCAACGCCCGGTGTGTGCACTTCAATGCCTAGGTAATTACGATCCGGATTGTTTTTCGCCATCGCCACCAGCGAAGTTCCCATGCCAAAGCCAATTTCCAAAATCACCGGATTATCGTTGCCGAAAATCTTAGCAAAATCAAATGGGGTCTGTTGATATTCTAACCCATATTCTGACCAATGACGATTCATGGCGTCTTTTTGATAATCACTCAAACGCCCGGTGCGCAGCACAAAACTGCGAACTTTGCGCACATAGCGCCCATCGGCAGTAAATTCGGCAGTTTCAACGGTTTTACGTTTTTGATCAGCAAAGGTCGTTTGCAGGCTAGATTCTGACATCATGATTAATTAAAAAGCTCTCTTTTAGTTTGATAGCCCGCATTATGCAAATATCTTCGGTGATTACAACTGTTTTTGTCATTTCGATTGAAAATAACTAAGCCGCTGATGTAGTGCAATCATTTTATGTGTAAAGATTAGCGTATTTACACAAAAGGTTAAAAAATAGGCATGGATTTTGTAATAATGTCTGATAGAATGCGCCCCACTTAAATCAGCATCTTGTATTAACTGGCTGATTTCAATCAATAATTGACTTATTGGTTATCAATAAAATCATAAACTTAAACGATAAAAGGTTACTTATAGTGAAAAAAATCAATTCTAAAACCTGTGCTGCGCTATTGTTGTCAGCATTATTGGCCGCTTGTGGCGGTGGCGGCGGTTCATCCAATTCCACAACAACATCGAACACCACAGCGATTAATTCGGAGCCTAGCACGGCTCCAAAAACAGATGATGCGGCATTAGCTGCGCTGAAAGAGAAAGAAGCGCTTCAGAAAGCAGAACAAGAGCGCCAAAAAAGAGCGAAAGAAGAGGAAGAGAAGCAAAAAAATGAGCTTCAGCCAGCTGATCCAGTAGCACCACAGCCAGCTGACCCAGTAGCACCGCAGCCAGCTGAA
>NZ_VDHF01000046.1:0-29147 GCF_006228025.1 Testudinibacter crocodili | reverse complement strand
CATTTTGTCTACTATACCGTTTAATCCGTATAGATAAAAGCCGCCTGGTGATGACCAAGCGGCTTTTTGGCATTAATCAATTGAAAGATATTGTAGCGGAAGTTTACATAAGGTTGCCAGCAGCTGTTTTGCCATCACTTTTTGGCTGATTTCGGCTTTTTTCTCGATCAGAACCGCTCTTTTAATATTTTGTAATTCAAATCCGCTAAGGATTAAGTGATTGATAGCGACTTGTAGTGCCGGTAGGCTTGGATTGAAAGCCGCATTTTCTGCATAGCTGCCGATGAAATAGAAGTTGTCTTCAGTTTCCAATGCAACACCAGCGTAGGCTCCACTGTAAGGTGCATGGCTGATGTTGATACCTTCAAGTGCGGTATCGATCAATAAATCTTCGGTGTTAAGTAGGCTGAAGCCGTGATGGCGTGGAGTCAGCAGTAATTCATTGATATTGAGATCTTTAGGTCCGAAACTATTCGGTAGATACTCACTCAGGCGTTGATTCTGGCGCTGTGGCAGGTTGATGATTAGTCCTTCTGCAGTATTGAGCTCATTCATAAATTGGCGACAGTGACCACAAGGGGCGTAATTGACCGAAATCTCTTCAAGTGCGGTTTCACCCTGCATCCACGCATGGGCAATTGCACTTTGTTCGGCATGGACGGTCTGTTGCATACTGGTATCGATAAACTCCATATTGGCGCCAAAGTAGAAATTTCCACTGCTACCAATAGCAACTGCACCAACATAAAAATGTGAAATCGGTGCGAGAGAGTAAGCGGCAGCGATCGGTAGCAGCGCAATCGAAAGCTCCCTTGCCGTCAAATCGAATTTATGACAAAGGTGCTGCACCGTAAAGTGTGGTAAACGTCCGATAAAACGTTGTTCGGTCAAAATGGTCAACATGGTTTGTGCCAAGTCTTGATTGGTTAATTTGGCACAGGCTGACCGCACTTGGGCTGAAATATGTGAGTTGGAACGATAGTGGTTAGGCATGAAAAAATCCTCCGTAGTAACACGCCGTTGATGTTTTATCTTATGCTATAACGTAAAAAAGATCTTCTAAAGAAGACCTTTTTTGTGAGATTAATCAAGTAATTGTTATTTTGCTGCTTTAAACTGCTGAAAATAGTTTTCATACACGGCGGAAACATCACCGACATCGTCTTGCCAAATACTGTTTTTCATCACTTCCAACGGTGGATACAACTGGCTGTCTTCCACAATTTCTTTTGGCAGTTTTTTTCGTGCCAGTAGATTTGGGGTCGGATAACCGACTTCTAATGCCACTTTTTCGGCAACCGGGGCGCTGATCAGATAGTTAATCAGCTTGTGGGCAGCTTCCGGATTTTTGCTGGTCGCAGGAATCGCCAATGTGTCCATCCAGAAAATCGCGCCTTCTTTTGGCCAGCTAATATTGATCGGCATGCCTTCTTTGCGTGCAATAAACGCTGAGCCGTTCCACAACATGCCCGCATTGACCTCACCGGCGATAAACGAGTTGGCAGGATTGTCCGAATTGAAGGTCAGTACATTCGGGCGTAGGGTCAGTAGTTTATCATAAGCTTTTTTGATTAATTCTGGATTAGTGGTGTTTGGATCTTCGCCCATGGTGACTAAGGTCATATGAAACAGTTCACGGGCATCATCGGTCAGTTGCAGTTTGTCTTTAAATTCCGCTTTCCATAAATCATTCCAAGAGTTAAACGTACCGGCAGGATAAACATCGCTGTTGTAAGCAATCGCGGTGGCGCCGAAGATTTGTGGCACAGAGTATTGATTGCCCGGATCATAAGGTTTATCCAGCATTTCCGGATCCAGCTCTTGCAGCGACGGCAGCTTGCTGTGATCCAACGGCATCAACATGCCTTCTTTGCGCATTTTCGAGACAAAATAGTTGGACGGTGCGATCACATCGTAGCCACCACTCTCCCCCATGGTTTTCATTTTAGCATACATGGTTTCGTTGGACTCAAAGCTGGAAAAAATCACTTTGATCCCGGTTTCTGCGGTGAAATCTTCCAGTAGTCCGGGCGGAATATACTCAGCCCAGTCATAGAGATAGATCACTTCATCTTTGGCGTTTGCTGCGGTTTGCACGGCTAAGCCAAGAATGCCGACGGTAAAGACTGCGCTTAGTTTTTTCATCGTAAAATACTCCGAAGAAGAGAAATAGAGAAGATAAATAACAGCAAGAAATACCCGCACTTTTGTCATGCGGGTAACCCAATACTACTTGTTTTTGCGTCCGATAAACAGGCTTAAGGTGACCAAGAATAACGAGAGCAAGATCATAATGGTCGCTAAGGCATTGACTTCTGGAGTGACGCCGGTTTTTACCATTGAGAAAATCTTCAGCGGCAGTACTTCATAGCTTACGCCGGTCACAAATGACGACACCACCACATCATCCAGCGAAATAGTGAAGCTGAGCAGCCAACCGGAAACAATTGCCGGCAGTGCCAATGGCAGAATGATTTTGCCGAGAATCGTCAATTCACCAGCGCCCAAATCTTTGGCGGCTTCCAACATTTTGACATCAAACCCTTTCAGACGTGACAGAATGGTGACCACCACATACGGCAGGCAGAACGTGATATGAGCCAATAATAAAGACGCAAAGCCCAACTTGATGCTAAACAGCATAAATAGCGCCAACAGTGAAACCGCCATCACAATATCCGGTGACATCATCACAATAAACAGCATGCCGCCGACGAATTTTTTGCCGCGAAAGGCATAACGATAAAGCGCTATCGCGGTCAAGCCGCCGATAATGGTGGCTAAAGTGGCTGCAAAAAATGCGATCGTCACC
Source organism: Testudinibacter crocodili (assembly GCF_006228025.1). Lineage (NCBI taxonomy): Bacteria > Pseudomonadati > Pseudomonadota > Gammaproteobacteria > Pasteurellales > Pasteurellaceae > Testudinibacter > Testudinibacter crocodili. The sequence continues at coordinate 26,335 of NZ_VDHF01000046.1, read as the reverse complement.
GAGTGAATTGCGGCTTGAATCAAGGTGTCATTGTTGAACAGGCGTTCGTACCAGCTCCAGCTAAAGCCTTTCCAACTTAAGCCGTAGCGGTCGGCATTGAACGAGTTGACGATCAGGATAATAATCGGTATATACAAATAGGCATATACCACAAACATGAAACCACTGCGTAGTAAACGACCCATTATTCCAACTCCGGTTTTTTATTCAACAACTTACCTGCACGGTAGTAAATATACAATAACAGTGCCATCAACAGGGTCAGCCCGATGCTGATTGCCGAGCCGAACGGCCAGTTGCGTGAGACCAAAAATTCGCTCTTAATCACATTGCCGACCAACAATACTTTAGCACCGCCCAACAGATCAGCCACATAGAACATGCCCATAGCTGGCAGCAGTACCAACAGGCAGCCAGCGATAATGCCCGGCATTGTCAACGGTAGAATAATCCGTACAAAACGCTGTACGGTGCCAGCACCCAAATCTTTGGCGGCTTCCAGCAAACGTCCGTCCAATTTTTCAATCGCAGAGTAGAGTGGCAGAATCATAAACGGCAGTAGGATATATACCAAACCGATGATTACCGCGACTTCGGTATTGATGATCCGAATCGGTGAATCGATAATGCCTAGCGACATTAGGGTGTTATTCAACACACCACGCACGCCAAGAAAAATTTTCATGCCGTAAATTCGGATCAAGGAGTTGGTCCAGAACGGCAAAATCACCATAAACAGCAGGATAGGGCGGTATTTGCTCGGCAGTTTGGCAATCATAAACGCAAACGGATAGCCGATCAGCAGACAGATGATTGTCGCCAAACCCGACATATACAGCGAGTTCCACATCACTTGTGCATACAGCGGATCAAACAGGCGTTTGTAGCTGTCGAGTGAAAAAGTGAAATCGATTAGATTGCTGGTGTCACGGGTGAGAAAACTCGTTCCTAATACCAGTATATTCGGTACCAGCACAAAGAAAATCAACCAGCCAAAAATAATGGCAACGGTGATATTCTGAAACTTATGCGTTGTTATCTTCATCTTGCAACACCACTTCCCAGCTTTCAACCCAAGTAATCGCCACTTTTTGATTCAGTGAGTGATCCACATCCGGATCATCTTCGTTAAAGAATTCGCTGATCAACACCATTTTGCCGCTTTCCAGTTCAATTGTGGATTCCAGCGTCATGCCTTTGTAGTTGCGTTCGCGCACATAACCGACAATGCCGTTGACTTTCTCGGTTTCGTTGACTTCTTCCAGACGTAAATCTTCTGGGCGCAGCAACACTTTCAGTTGGCTGCCGGCGGAAACAGATTGTGTCGCGAAAATATCGCAGATTCGCCCTTCAACATTAGCTTTCAGCCGTTTTTCATCCAGACGCTCGATCACGGTGGCATCAAAAATATTGATTTCACCGATAAATTGTGCCACAAACAAATTGTTCGGCTCTTCGTAAATTTCGCGTGGCGTACCGTCTTGTTGTAATTTGCCGGCACGCAACACGATAATCCGATCCGACATACTCAAGGCTTCTTCTTGGTCGTGGGTCACAAAAATAAAGGTGATGCCCAGTTGGCGTTGCAGCGCTTTCAGCTCATTTTGCATCTGTTTACGCAGATTGTAATCCAGCGCCGATAACGACTCGTCCAACAGCAATACTTTGGGTTTATTGACTACCGCTCTGGCAATCGCAACTCGTTGCTGCTGTCCACCGGAAAGTTGCGCCGGTTTGCGATCGGCAAATTCTTCAAGCTGCACCATGCGCAGTGCTTCCAACACGCGTGGTTTGATGTCATGGCTAGGCACTTTCTGCATTTTTAGCCCGAACGCCACATTTTCAAAAATGCTCAAATGCGGAAACAGCGCATAACTTTGGAAAACGGTATTGACCGGACGCTGTTCTGCCGGAACTTGACTAATGTCTTGTCCGTCCAGAATAATTTGTCCGCCGTTCAGTTCCTCAAAACCGGCAATCAGGCGCAGAATTGTGGTTTTTCCACAACCGGAAGGCCCTAAAATGGTAATAAATTCGCCATGATTGATGGATAAATCAAAATCGTTAATGATGGCTTTGCCGTCATATTCCTTACGGATTGAACGCAGCTCAATCACCGGTTTGGTTTTAACAACGTTTTCCACTGTCTTTGTTTTCCTCCTAAATAACCGCGTTATCGCGATTATCAACAATAGTCTCTGAATAAAGGGATAAATCGGCGCTAAGAATACCACAGTTGATTTCTAGATTAAAAAGAGAAATTGCGTGAATGGCTCAAAAAACCGCACTTTACTGAGCAGAATGGAAAGCTGGGATAGCGTGTACAATTAAAGCAAGCACTGAGCGGAATTTAGTACTGAATAAAATCGAATGTTGTGATAGAATCCGCGATCGAATTTAACAACATGGTTTTATCCAATTTCACAAGGTAGCATATGAAAATTTTACAAGGTGTCGTGGCTGCGCCAGAAGCTAAAGTCGCGGTGGTTATCGCCCGTTTTAATAGTTTTATCAATGAAAGTTTGCGTGAGGGGGCAGTCGACGCATTAAAACGTATCGGACAAGTCAAAGACGAAAATATCACCTTGGTATACGCGCCGGGCGCCTATGAGCTGCCATTAGTCGCACGTCGTTTAGCTGACAGCAAAAAATACGATGCGATTGTGGCGCTAGGTACGGTCATCCGTGGCGGCACGGCGCATTTTGAATATGTTGCCGGAGAAGCCAGCAGTGGTTTGGGGCAAGTGGCAATGCAGGCAGAAATTCCAGTGGCGTTTGGTGTATTGACCACGGAAAATATCGAACAAGCGATTGAAAGAGCGGGCACAAAAGCCGGTAATAAAGGCGCTGAATCGGCACTAGTCGCCTTGGAAATGATCAATTTGCTGAATGCGATTGATAACGCCTAACGGAGGGTATAATGAGTAAAGTATCACCACGCCGTCGTGCCAGAGAGTGTGCGGTGCAAGGGCTGTATTCTTGGTTTATTTCTAAAAATGAGATTGCCGAAGTGGAACTGTCTTTCATCACAGATCAAGATATGAAAGGGGTTGATATGCCGTATTTCCGCAAGTTATTAAGCCAAAGTGCCGAGCATAGCGACGATTTGCAACAGACACTGGAACCGCACTTGGACAGAGCCTTCGGCGAATTGGATCCGATTGAACGAGCGGTTTTGGTGATGGCGGCGTACGAATTGAAATATCAAGCGGATGTGCCGTACAAAGTCGTGATTAATGAAGCGATTGAAGTGGCGAAAGTATTTGGTGCAGAAGAGAGCCATAAATATATTAACGGGGTGTTGGATAAACTGGCACCGGCGCTTGGACGAAAATAAGCTAGATTCAACATTTAACATCACAACGTGCGGTCAGGAGAGTAAATGGTGCGGCAAAATAGCGAGTTTAGTATTATTCGTCAGTATTTTAATGCGTCCACCCGAACACCGCGCAAGGACGTTGCATTAGCCATTGGCGACGACTGCGCTATCACCGAGATTAAGGCCAACCAACGCTTGGCGATCACCACGGATACCTTAGTCGAAGGTATTCATTTTTTCAGTGACATCGATCCTGCCGATCTGGCGTATAAAGCCGTTGCCGTTAATCTCAGCGATTTGGCGGCAATGGGTGCCGAGCCGGCATGGATTTCGCTTGCCTTAACACTGCCGAAGGTGGATCACCACTGGTTGGCAACATTCAGCCGCCGCTTTTTTGAAATTTTAGATCACTATAATGTCGATTTGATTGGCGGCGACACCACTAAAGGCCCGCTTTCGATTTCGATTACCGCTCATGGTTTGCTGCCGCGAGATAAGGCATTGTGCCGTCACGGCGCAGAAAAAGGTGATTGGATTTACGTTACCGGCAGTTTGGGTGACAGTGCGGCAGGTTTAGCTTTACTGCAGCAAAAACGAGGGCAAAACAGCGATACCGCACTTAGCCAAGCTGAAACCTATCTCATCGAACGCCATTTGCGTCCGGTGCCAAGAGTGCTGTTCGGACAAAGCATTGCGCCTTATGCCAGTGCAGCGATTGATATTTCCGATGGTTTGTTGGCAGATTTATCACATATTTTACAACGAAGTGCGGTCAGCGCCAGCCTGAAACTGGACAAACTGCCGTTGTCGCCACAGTTGATTGCGGTTTTTGGTGCCGAAAAAGCAGAGCAATTTGCGTTGGCTGGTGGTGAGGATTATGAGTTGTGTTTTACTGTAGCAGATAAAAACTGCGCGAAACTAGAACGAGAATTAACTCATATCGGGGTCGATTACACCTGTATCGGACAGATTCGCAGCCAAAATACTAATCAAATGATTCGTTTAAAACGCGGTACTGAGAAAGTGACGCCGCCAGATTTTCAAGGCTTTGAGCATTTCTAAATCTGAATAGAAAAGGATGGCAGCCAATGAACGATAAAATAGATGATAAAAAAAGTGCCTTAAGTCAGTTGAATATTCGTAATCCGGTGCATTTTTTGGCGCTCGGCTTTGGTTCGGGGCTGTTGTCGCCAGCGCCGGGTACTTGGGGAACTCTGGCAGGCTGGCTGCTGGGCATCGGTTTACTGCAGTTTGTATCGCCACTTTTCTTATTGTTGCTGGCGGTGCCGGGTTTTGTGCTTGGCATTTATTTGTGTGAAAAAACGGCACACGATATGGGCGTGCACGATCACGGTGCGATTGTGTGGGATGAGATTATTGCGATCTGGCTGGTGCTGGCGTTTGTACCGCAGCAGAATTGGCTGTGGTATTGCTTAGCATTTGTGCTGTTTCGCTTTTTTGATATTGTGAAGCCATATCCGATCAAATATTTTGATAAAAATGTCGAGAACGGTTTCGGCATTATGCTTGATGATTTACTGGCGGCGGTTTATACCGCACTTTGCTTGTTATTGTTATTTACCTTAGGCGGATTGTAGAGTCGATTAGCCATGTTTGCTTTAGTGATTAAACTGTTTTTTGTGCATTTGTTTGCGTTGGTTAGCCCCGGCCCTGATTTCTTTTTTGTAGCGCGCAAAGCGATCAGTGAAAATCAGCGTAGTGCGGTGTTGGGCGTAGTTGGCATTATCCTAGGCTTAGTGGTTTGGCTGAGTGCAAGCCTGCTCGGATTAGCGTTACTTTTCAAATTGTATCCCCCGATTGAAAGTGCGGTATTGCTGTTGGGCGGTGCTTATCTTAGCTATCTCGGCAGCCTGATGCTGCGAGTGAAACGCAATATCAGTCTGGCGCAGATCAGTGTGCAACGTGCGGTCAATCCAGTCTCCGATTGGGCGAACATTCGGCAAGGCTTGTTGGTCAATCTGGCCAATGCTAAAGCGATTATCTATTTCAGCGGTATTTTTTCTTTATTAGTCGGCAGTTTAACCGATTATTGGCAAATCGCTTTTATTGCAGTGATGATTCTGCTGGAAAGTTTTATCTACTTTTATCTTATCGCCCACCTTTTTTCCCGCCCAGGCGTGAAATCATTTTATCTAAATTATAGTCGTTATATTGATAATCTGTCGGGGCTGGTGTTTATCGGCTTCGGATTATTTTTGATCGCCAGCGCGATTCAGTTGATGGTGTAAGCGCGCTATTCATTTTAAGCTTAAGCGGTTATAAAAAATAACGGTTATAAAAAAGAAAACCCGATATTCAATGAATAAATATCGGGGGAGGTCTTACAATAAGTAAAATGTAAAAAGACAACTGCATTTGCAGTGCACTAGCATAAATTAAGACTAAAGATAGGTCGAAAAGTTCATAAAAATCTCAATATTTTTTATTTTTATTATCCAGCCGTGATTATTGCTGCCAACATGCACTAATTTGTTGCTCAATACCGGCAGCGTCGAGCTGCAATTCTGTTAAAACTTCTGCTTGTTCACCTTGGGCAATGAAATGATCGGGGAAACCCAATTGTAGCAGTGGCGGAATGGTGATTCTTTGCTGTAATGCCAAGTGGTTTAACGTTTCGGCAACCGCACTTCCGGCACCGCCTTCAATCGCATTGTCTTCTAAGCTGACTAACAGGCTGTGCTGTTGCGCTGCTTCGGCAATGCAAGCCTGATCTAACGGTTTAACAAAGCGCATATCGATCACGCTGGCGTTCAATTTCTCTGCGGCGGCTAGCGCTTGTGGCAACAAGGTACCGAAATTTAAAATCGCAATATTTTTGCCGTCACGGACTTTGTTGGCTTTGCCGATTGGCAAGCCATTTAGAGGTTGCAGCTCACAGCCAATGCCAGCTCCTCGTGGATAACGCACTGCCGCAGGCGCATTCAAGTGATAGCCGGTGTACAGCATTTGGCGACATTCGTTTTCGTCACTTGGGGTCATAATGACTAGATTGGGAATGCAACGCATGAAACTGATGTCGAAAGCGCCCTGGTGGGTTTGCCCGTCGGCGCCAACGACACCGGCACGATCAATTGCAAACAACACCGGCAAATTCGGAATCGCCACATCGTGAATCAGTTGATCGTAAGCCCGCTGTAGGAAGGTGGAGTAGATCGCCACCACCGGTTTGTAGCCGCCGATCGCCAAACCGGCAGCAAAGGTAACGGCGTGCTGCTCGGCAATTGCCACATCAAAATACTGTTGTGGGAAGCGGTTGGAAAATTCGACCATGCCTGATCCTTCCCGCATTGCCGGCGTAATACCGATTAATTTGGTATCTTGTGCTGCCATTTCACACAACCAATCGCCGAAAATGGTCGAATAACTAGGGTTATTAGCTTTGGATTTTGGTAGTGTCCCTAATGTTGGATCAAATTTTGGTACACCGTGAAAACCGATCGGGTCGTTTTCTGCCGGGGCGTAACCTTTGCCTTTTTTGGTCATCACATGCAGAAATTGCGGGCCTTTCAGGTTACGCATGTTCTTCAGGGTAGAAACCAGCTCGTCTACATTATGACCGTCAATCGGACCAATGTAATTAAAACCCAACTCTTCAAACAACGTACCGCCGGAGACAAAACCTTTAACGTGTTCTTCGGTTTTTTTCATAAACTCTTTAATTGGTGGCAGATTTTCTAAGATTTTTTTACTGCCTTCCCGAATTGAGGAGTAGAACGAACCAGACAGCAGTCGTGCCAAATGGTTGTTCAACGCGCCGACGTTTTCTGAAATCGACATTTCGTTATCGTTCAAAATCACCAACATATCGGTGTGCATCGCTCCGGCATGGTTCAGGGCTTCAAATGCCATACCGGCGGTGATGGCGCCGTCGCCAATCACGCACACGGTTTTGCGGTTGGCATTCTCTTTTTCCGCTGCAATCGCAATGCCCAAACCGGCGCTGATTGAGGTGGAGGAGTGGCCGACCGACAGCACGTCGTATTCGCTCTCTTCGCGCCACGGAAACGGATGCAAGCCGCCCTTTTGCCGAATGGTGTGCATTTTGTTGCGGCGTCCGGTCAGAATTTTGTGCGGATAGGCTTGATGGCCTACATCCCAAATAAGCTGGTCAAACGGGGTTTGATAGACATAGTGCAAGGCAACGGTCAGCTCGACAGTGCCTAAACCAGAGGCTAAATGCCCACTTGTGCGGCTGACGGATTCCAACAAAAACTGGCGCAGTTCGTCACATAATGCAGGCAGTTGATCGCGATTTAACAACCGCAGATCGTCAGGGGTGTTGATTAAAGCTAAAATTGGGTAATTTTGCATAGTGGGTTGCATCGTTAAAATCAAGGGTTCTTTATTATTTAAATTTCGTTATTTAAATTTCAGTATTCAAATTTTATTATTCAACGTCGGATAATGCATTAATTATGCCGTTGAATAATATAATCCGCCAAGTTGATGAGCGGTTCAGTATTAAAATTCAAATCCTGTAACTCCGCTTTGGCGGTGGCAATTAATTGTTCAGCTCTTTGTTTGGCGCCGTCCAAGCCTAATAATTTGGGATAGGTGCTTTTGTCTAACAACAGATCTGAGCCGGCATTTTTGCCCAAAGTAGAGCTGTCAGCGGTGATATCCAAAATATCATCTTGCACCTGAAACGCTAAACCAATCGCTTGTGCATAACGGACGAGCCGTTGACGCAAAGCAAGATCGTCAAAGTGCGGTGAGGAGAGCACCCCCATTTCGACGGCAGCGGTAATTAACGCGCCAGTTTTATTGCGATGGATTCGTTGTAGAAATTCCAGGCTGACCGCACTTTGTTCAGCAACGAGATCCAGACTTTGGCCCAAACACATTCCTTGTCCACCGGCAGCGACGGCAAGGGTTTTGATCAACGCCACTTTTTGTTCGGCGGACACCATCGGCATATCGCTCAGGCATTCGAAAGCAAAAGCCTGCAACGCATCGCCTGCCAGAATAGCGCTGGCTTCATCAAATTCGATATGGCAGGTTTTTTGCCCGCGGCGTAGCGTATCATTATCCATTGCCGGCAGATCATCGTGGATTAGCGAGTAGCTATGCATTGCCTCAACCGCTGTTGCAGCGTAGTCTAACGCTTGCGGTTCGGCATGCAGCATGCGACCACAGGCATAAACCAAAAACGGGCGCAAACGTTTGCCACCCAATAGAATACCGTAACGCATCGCATCGGCTAATGGTGCCGGTGCGCTGTCGAACCGTTGTAAGCGCTGCTGCAAAAAACCGTTAATTCGCTGGTGCAAGCTGTTCAGATCGTCGGAAAAACAGTAATTCGGCATGGCTTGATCGTGGTGTTGATTAGTCATTGTTATCATAGTCTGCAAGTGGTGCTGCACTGCTTTTCTCCAACAGTATCTGTACCCGTTGTTCAGCTTTTTGTAGGCGCTGTTGCCCTTGTTGTGCTAATTTAATCCCTTTTTCAAACTCGCCTAATGCCTCTTCCAATGGCAATTCGCCTGATTCCAAACGGGATACGATGCTTTCCAATTGAGAAAGCGTTGATTCAAAATCGGTTTTTTTTGTATTGCCGAGTTTGTCCATTAAACAAGTCCTTACTGATTAATTACGTTATACTGTTTTATAAACCGCACATTGTACTTCAGATTCAATTTGTTGTCGGTGTTTTTTTATAAATTTCGTGTACAATGTCGCTAAATTTTTTTAACCATTAAAAATAGTCTGCTTACATGAAATTTATCATCAAATTATTCCCTGAAATCATGATCAAAAGCGAGTCGGTGCGCAAACGCTTTATCAAAATCTTAACCGGCAATATCCGTAATACCTTGGCTAAACACGATCAAACCGTGGCGGTGGTTCGCCATTGGGATTACATCGAAGTGCGGAGTAAAGATTGGCAACAGCGCGATCTGCTGTTGGATTATTTGCAGCGCACACCAGGTATCCACCACATTTTGGAAGTGGAAGATAAACCGTTTAGCAGTTTGCACGATATTTTTGAACAAACTTTGCAAGCGAAACGCGAGCTACTGGAAAACCGCACTTTTTGCGTACGCGTACGCCGTAAAGGCAAGCATGAATTCAGTTCGCTTGATGTAGAACGCTATGTCGGCGGCGGCTTGAACCAACAGATTGCCAGCGCTAAAGTGAAGTTGACCAATCCGGATATCACCGTGCGGATTGATATTGAAGACGATCATATGATGGTGGTTAAACAGCGTTATGCGGGATTGGGTGGCTTTCCGATTGGGACTCAGGAGGATGTGTTATCGCTGATTTCTGGTGGTTTTGATTCCGGTGTTTCCAGTTATATGTTAATTCGGCGCGGTTCGCGAGTGCACTATTGTTTCTTCAATCTGGGCGGTGCAGCGCATGAAATCGGCGTGAAACAGATGGCGTATCATATTTGGCAACGTTACAGTTCCTCGCACAAAGTGCGGTTTGTGGCGATCAATTTTGAGCCAGTGGTGGCAGAGATTTTGGAAAAAGTTGATAACGGGCAAATGGGCGTGGTGTTAAAGCGGATGATGGTGCGTGCCGCTTCGAAAGTTGCCGAGCGTTTCGGGATTCAAGCCATCGTCACCGGGGAAGCGCTAGGGCAGGTTTCCAGCCAAACCCTAACCAATTTACGCTTGATTGATGAAGCCTCTGAAGCGTTGATGTTACGACCGCTGATTACTCATGATAAAGAGCAAATTATTGAATTGGCAAAACAAATCGGTACCGATGATATTGCCAAATCCATGCCGGAATTTTGTGGCGTGATCTCAAAAAATCCGACCGTAAAAGCGATTAAAGCGAAGATTGAGCAGGAAGAGGCGCATTTTGATTTCAGTATATTAGACAGTGCGGTCAGCAGTGCACAATATTTGGATATTCGTAATATTGGCGAGCAAACTTCCGACATTACCCACGAGGTAGAAACCACCACCGTGGTTGGCGAGAACGACGTGGTGGTTGATGTGCGAAGTGTTGATGAAGTTGAGGAGAAACCGCTATTACTCAACGGTAAAACGATGCTAACGATTCCGTTTTACAAATTGGCAACCGCATTTGCCAAGCTAGATGCAGACAAACAGTATCTGCTGTATTGCGAGCGTGGCGTGATGAGCAAATTGCAAGCGTTGTATTTGCACCAATTGGGCTATCACAATGTTAAAGTGTTGAAGTTATAGGTAGAATTGCTATTCGATACACCCGTAACATGGTGTATCGAAGCGAGTTAGCCTAATCAAAAGCATTATATTGAAAGCCTTTGGTGTTTAACCGCACTCGGAACAGACAGTTGTCGGCGGTGATAAACAATTGATTTTGAGCCTTGCCGCCTAAGGTGCAATTTGACGTGGTTTTGCCTAACGTAATTTTTGCGACGATTTTTCCTTGTGGCGTAATGATCAGCACGCCATCAGCGCAACTGCAATAGATTAATCCATGTTGATCCACACAAAATCCGTCCGGAATACCGGGGTTGATTTCGCAAATGGTGCGGCGATTGCTCAGTTGGCATCCGTTGACATCAAAGGCGACCAAGTGGTGTAATCCATCGCTGAATTCTACGCCGGACATGTCTGCTACATATAAGGTTTTCTCGTCAGGGGAGAAAAATAACCCATTAGGGCGCATGGTATTAAACGTTGCCAGTTTAGTCTGGTTTTGTTGTGGGCAGTAGCAGTAGATATAGCAGCCGATTATCTCACTGGCGGCTTGATAGCCCTCGTCGTTGCTGAGAATACCGTAAGGGGGATCGGTAAACCACACCGTGCCGTCGGATTTCACTACCAGGTCGTTAGGGGAGTTGAAACGGCGCCCGTCGTAATGATCAACTAAAGTCGACACCTTGCCTTGTTTATCGGTGTGGCTGAGGCTACGGCTGCCATGTTGGCAGGTTAACAGTGAGCCATCCGTCCAAAGGGCATTGCCATTGGCAAAGTCGGAAGGGCTGCGAAAAATCTCAGTGCCTTTTTCGTGCCATTTAAACATTTTATTGCCTTTTACATCGCTGAAGATAACCGCACTTTCGTCCGGTAGCCAGACCGGCCCTTCTGCCCAAACGGCATCTGTGAACAGGCATTCCACTGAAGTATTTTGATCAAATAGATAAGCGTAGGCTGAATCATAAATATTAATAGTCATGATTGATATCCATGAGTGATTATGACCGATAAGGTTTACGGGATATCCGTCGATATCCCGTTGATGATTGAATAGATTACTTCACGCCCCAGATATTACGATAGGCATCTTGATAACCGTTTTGTGGGTCATAGTTATTTTTGTCGCCGCCATCATAGGCAATATTTTCTTTGGTGACCAAATGTACCGGCGTGATATAACCGGATGGTTTTTCACCGGAGAATGCGCGGTTTAGCTCATCAACCAATTGCCAACCGTGCAAATTTAGCGGTTCTGGCACGGTTGCCATTTGGTGCTCACCTGCGCGAATACGTTGATAAGCGGTGACGGAGCCATCGCCTGCCGAGATATTATAAGGTGCGTTATCGCCCTTGATGCCGGCGCTGCGCAGTGACGGTGCCATAAAATCAAAATACAGATCGTTAATGGCAAGGGTGTATTGGAAATTATCCTGATATTTCTGCAAGGTGGTGAAGGTCAATCCCGGCATTCTGCTGGAGGTATCAGCCAGCGGCGTATCGACAAACTCAAGCACGTTACAGCCACTGCATTGTTCAATAGTCTCTTTCATCACATTGGCTTTGCGCAATGCGATCTCATAGAGCGAGTCGGTTAAAATCACCACTTGGGCTTTGCCTTCCGATTTGGCGACGGCGAGGAGTGCTGATAATTTGGCAATTTGGTCGGAGTCAGAGGTGACATTATAGAAGACATTGTATTGGTCAATCGGACCCGGTTGTGGTGATGCGTGCCAAGCAATGAGCGTGATCTTCTGTTCATGGGCTTTTTTCAACGGATTGCGTGCCACATTCGGGTTCCAGCCGCCGATGACGATGGCATCCGGTTTTTTAGCAATCGCTTGATTGAGCGATGCCAATTGATTGCTGACCGATCCGGCACCGTCCAGCACATCTAATTTCCAACCCGCAACGGCTGCCGCTTGTTTCATACCGTCCAAAACACCCAACACGCCGCCGTTTTTCATGTCGGAAGCAATAAAAATGACAGACTTATCTTTTTGTAGCTGCGGACCACTGGTTGGGCCGTCCCAAACCGTTTGTGGTGCAGTGGCGGCAGCAACGGTTTGTTTCGCTTGGGCAACAAAGGCATCTTCGGCAAAAGCCGTTTGGCTGAAGCTGAAGACCACGCCGAAAAGTGCGGTAGCGATAAGGGATTTTTTAGCGATGCGTTTCATGAGCTTATCCTTATTATTGAGGTTGTGTTTCAGGGGTAATCGGTTCTTTTTTCTGAACCAATTTTTGGTTTGACAAACGTTTGCGTTGAGCATATCCGGCGATGGTAATCGACAGCAATAGGGTGGTGCCGTTAAATAACGGTTCGACCCAGAAAGCACCGCCAAATTGTTGAATGCCGGAAATACCGATGGCTAAAATGGCGATACCGACCACCGTTCCCCAGACGTTGACTCTGCCTGGTCGAATCGTAGTGCTGCCTAAGAATGCGCCGACTAATGCCGGTAATAAGTAGTCCATGCCGACACTGGCTTGTCCTACGCCTTGCTGTGCGGCGATCAACACACCGGTGAAGCCGGTCAAAGTGCTGGAGGCGATAAAAGAGACAATGGTATATTTTTTGATTGAGATGCCGTTCAGGCGTGCGGCTGCCGGATTGCCACCGACTGCATACATACAGCGACCAATCGGGGTATGTTCAGTGATAATCCACAAAATAATCGCAACAATCAGCACATAAAAAGCCGAGATCGGAATGCCGAAAAGCGCAGTGCTGTTGAGATCATAGAACGCATCTGGCAGATCACCGACAATTTGTCGCCCACCGGAGTGCCATAATGCAATCGCGTACAAAACAGTGCCGGAGCCGAGTGTGGCAACAAAACTGTCAATGTCCGCCAGGGCGACTAAAATGCCGTTTAATAATCCGTATAGTGCCGCAATAACCAATACGGTGATCACCGCCATTTGCCACGAAAAACCAAATTGAATCTGCAAGCTGATGGCTAAAATATGCCATAACACGATGCCAAAGCCGACGTTGAGATCAATTTTACCGACAATCATCGTAGTGGTGGCCGCCAGTGCCAGCAACGCAATTTTGGATTTGGTTTCCAAAATCGCATTCAAGGTCAGCATCGAGGCAAAGGTCGGTGTGGTCAGTGAAAACACCAATACCAGTATCACACACAGCCAGAGCAGCCCATAACGGGTTGATTGTTGCGACAACCAAGGCATAAAACCGTCCCGACGCAGGGATACGGCTTGTTCAAGTGCGGTAGATTTGACAGAGGTTTGAGCCATAATAACAATCCTTATATCGCTGAATGCGTTACGGGTGAAGTGTGATTGGTTGACGCCGCAGAAGCCAGCTGTAGTAGTCGCGCAAAGGTGATCTCTTGATTAAACAGTTCGCCGACCACACTACCACGGTTGAATACCAGTGCACGGTTGCAAAGGTGGGCGATCTCTTCAAAATCGGTTGAGATCACGATAATCGCCATGCCGTTGGCAAGGGCTTTATTTAACACATCATAAATTTCAGCTCTGGCGCCTACATCGACCCCAGCGGTGGGATCTTCAAGAATTAGCACAGGGGTATCGAGGTGTAACCAGCGCGCCATGACGATCTTTTGCTGGTTGCCGCCGGATAAGGCGCTGACCTCGATAAACATATTTTTAGGACGAATATCAAATTGTTGGAATTTAAACCAGCTCTCTTTCAGCTCCTGTGCCCGATCATACCATCTAAGTGCGGTTTTCTGTTTAATGATAGGGTTGAGGAATAGGTTTTCGGTGGTGGTCATCGACATCACCAAACTTTCGTTGGCGCGATCTCCGGCAACCAGCGAGATTCCTTTTTGAATCGCCTCTTGTGGCGAAGTAGGCTGGTAATCCTGTTCCAATAAGGTAATGCTGCCTTGATCCGCTCGGCGTAAGCCGAACAGCAAGCGACCCACTTCTTCTTGCCCTGCACCACGCAGCCCGGCAAGAGCGATCATTTCACCACGGTGTAGTGAGAATGACACTGGACCGGTGTCGCCGATAGTAACGTCAGAAAGCGTGATCACAGGGGCGGTGTTACTCGGCAGCGGCATACGCTGATGTTCACGGGTCTGTTCGCCGACGATCACCTCGACCAGATCTTTCACCGAATAGTCGCTAGTTTTCCCTTCTGCAACCGGAAAACCGTCACGCATCACATAGATACGGTCAGCGATGTCAATCACTTCGTCCAGTCGGTGAGTCACATATATCATGCCGACCCCTTGCTGTTTTAAGGTGTGCAGTACGGTGAAAAGGTGTTTCACGTCACTGGCGGGCAGTGAGGCGGTTGGTTCGTCCAAAATCAAAATTTTAGCGTTCACCGCAATTGCTCTAGCAATCGCCAACAAGGCTTTTTCGGTGCGTGACAGATCAAAAACACGAGTGTCGGGATCCAGATTAATGCCCACTGCTGCCAAGGCTTTTTCTGCTTGAGACCGTACTTTTTGCCAGTTGATCAGCTTAAAACGCTTAGGAAATCCTATCACAAACGCCATATTTTCAGCCACGGTCATCCATTCAATTAAGCCGAGATCCTGATGGATAAAGGAGATTGGTTGCAGATTATCGGTTTTTAGCGACAGCGCAGAGTCAATGACTTGGTTTTCAAACAAAATTTGTCCACCGTCATTTGGGTAAATGCCTGCCAGAATTTTAATCAGGGTGGATTTTCCAGCCCCGTTTTCGCCTAGCAAGGCAACGATTTCGCCGGGATAGATATTGAGACTCACATCGTTGACAGCAATATTACTACCAAAGCGTTTCACGATATGTTGCATGCTTAGGCGCGGGGTTTCGGCGTGATTATTGTGCATAGTGTTTCCTTGGTTTGGAGGAAAAACAGCACGCTTGAGTGCTGGCCACTGGGTCGATTTTAAGAGGTGTCTTTTCAAATTATGAAATAATATTTTGTTATTTGAAATTATGAGATTGTTATTTTGTGAGCAACATCAAAATTTATTCGTTAAAAAGCGGTTAATAGAAAAAAACGAATAGTTAACATCGAATAAGTTTGTGAAAGATAAAAGGTAGAATGGCGTGTTATTTTCGATTGTGTGGCGTTGATGCCACACAATGAGGAGTGATTTAAATACTGCTGGTTGAGCCTAACTCATTGGAAATAGCATTGGCGGTTTTTTTCAGGCGTTGCAAAAGTGCGGTTTTGCCGATTTGGTTGAGGCGTGCGGTCGACAGCGAGATTGACACTGAGTAAACCACTTTACCGTTAATATCGAAAATTGGGCAGGCAATACAACTGACGCCAATTTCATTCTCTTCGGCATCCATTGCGAAACCCAAATCACGAATGGTTGCCAACTCATTTTTCATATCATCCAGTTTGGTGATGGTGTTACAGGTGAGCTTTTTAATATGACTTTTGTTTTTTTCCCAATACAGTGGCAGGTAATCACGCTGGTCGTACGCCATAAAAATTTTGCCCATTGCCGAGCAGTAGAGTTGCAGATGTTGCCCGATGTAGGAACGGGTTCGCATCATGCCCATGGTCGGCTCCAGCTTGTAGATCATGATGGCGTGTCCGTTTTCCCGCAATGAGAAATTGACGGTTTCCCCGGTTTCAAGGTTCAGTTCTTCCAACAGCGGCGAAGCAATATTGATGATATTTAATGAGGAGAGGGTTTTTTGCCCGATGGATAAGCATTTGCTGGTCAGCCGATAAGTCCCCATGGTGTTGGTCGGTTTGACAAAACCACAAGATTGCAAGCTTTGCAGCATACGATGGGTAGTGCTTTTATTCAGGCCAGACAGCTCGCTCAATTTTGCTAAAGGACAGCCATTAGGAAAGTTACTCAAAATTTCAAGCAGGGTTAAGCCACGAACTAAACTTTGATTATTAACCGATTTTTTGCCTTCTGATTCAATGTGATCTGACATATTTCTGCTCTCATAATTGACAAGCTCTATTATTCCTCTTTCTTATCGAAAAGGTCAATCTAAAAATGCGATAAGGATCACAATATCAACAAAATTTTATAACTATTTGATTTATATTGATTTTAATTTGAAATTAAATTTGCTTAATTATTAAAATTCATACAATATATGAAATATCATTTCACTATATGAAATTTCAAGCAACAGTAGAGGTTATTATGCAAGTCAGTTACAGCGAATTAAAACAAGAATTCAAACGGGTTTTATTGGCGCGTGGTGTCGAAGAAGGCACGGCGGAAGCCTGTGCAACCATGTTTGCCGATACCACCGAATCCGGTGTTTACTCCCATGGTGTTAACCGTTTCCCACGTTTTATCCAACAGCTGGAAAAAGGTGATATTGATCCGACAGCCAAGCCGACAAAGGTGCTTTCTCTTGGCGCAATCGAACAGTGGGATGCCCATCAGGCAATCGGCAATTTAACCGCAAAAGAGATGATGGATCGCGCAATGGTATTAGCTGATCAACATGGAATCGGGGTGGTTGCGCTGAAAAATGCCAACCACTGGATGCGTGGCGGCGGTTATGGCTGGCAGGCGGCAGAAAATGGCTACATCGGCATTTGTTGGACCAATTCGATTGCGGTAATGCCGCCGTGGGGCGCTAAAGAGTGTCGCATCGGCACCAATCCGTTGATTATTGCGATTCCAAGCAATCCGATCACGATGGTGGATATGTCCTGCTCGATGTATTCCTACGGCATGTTGGAAGTCAATCGTCTTGCCGGTCGTCAAACCTTTGTCGATGCGGGATTTGATGATGACGGCAATTTGACCAAAGATCCGGGCACGGTTGAAAAAAATCGCCGTCTATTGCCGATGGGCTATTGGAAAGGTTCAGGACTGTCGATTGTGTTGGATATGATCGCAACCCTGCTTTCCAACGGCTTGTCCGTAGCGGAAGTGACTGAAGAGAAAGATGACGAATATTGCGTTTCACAAGTGTTCATTGCCATCGAAGTAGATCGTTTGATTGACGGCAAAACCAAAGACGAAAAGTTGCAACGGATTATGGATTATGTGAAGACCGCAGAACGTGCCGATCCTAATATTGAAGTGCGGTTGCCGGGGCATGAATTTACCACCATTTTGGCAGACAACCGCGCCAACGGCATTCCGGTCGATGATACTGTCTGGGCAAAATTGAAATCACTCTAATCCGGACAAGATACTTAAGGAATACATTATGTTTTTTGGTCATATTTCACAAGTAGAGGAACATCTCTATCCAAGTGCGGTTGCCGCCGCACTGGATTTTCTGAAGAATACCGATTTCGACCAATTGGCAGCAGGGCGCTATCCGATCAAGGGCGATCTGATTTATGCGCAGGTGTTGGATTTGGAAACACAGCCAAAAGCGCAAATTTTGCCGGAAGTTCATCGTCGCTATCTCGACGTACAATATCTGCATAGTGGACAAGAGCGGATTGGTGTTGCGCTGGATTGTGGCGGTAATACGGTGGCAAAACCTTACGATACTGAACGCGATATTTTGTTTTATCAAGATGTTGACGCTGAATCGGAACTGGTGATGCGTCCTGGTAATTTTGCAGTATTTTTCCCCAATGATATTCACCGTCCGGCATGCTTCGATGGTGAAATGGCGAAAATTCGTAAGGTTGTCGTCAAAATTGCCGTCAGTGAACTTTAATCAGTTTATCAGGAGTTCAAATGAATAACGTCATTTTCTATACCAGCAAAATCTTGGAAACCGTTGTGGTGTTACTGCTGTCAGCAATGGCGATCATGGTGTTTACCAATGTGGTGCTACGCTACAGCTTCCATACCAGTATTACTGTTGCCGAAGAATTATCCCGCTATGCGTTTGTTTGGGTTACTTTTTTGGGGGCGGTGTTAGTTTTTAAAGAGAATGGGCATGTCAGTGTGTCGGTCTTGATCGATAAACTGTCGCCTTTTAAACGTAAACTGCTTACTGTGCTGACCGATGGGCTGATGTTGTATTGCTGCTATCTGATTTTTGTCGGCAGTTATGCTCAAATGCAATTGAATATGAGCAATTATGCGCCGATCTCAGAGATCCCTACCGGGGTTAATTTTCTGGCGAGCGTGATTATGAGCGGTTTAATTGGTCTATTGCTACTGATTCGTTTGGTTTCCAATGCGATCCAATTAGCCAAAGGAGAGTTAGCATGACGATTATTATTTTCCTCGGCGTGTTGCTGGGTTCGATTGCATTGGGTATTCCGGTTGCTTTCTCCTTGATCGTGTGTGGCGTTGCCTTGATGCTGCATCTGGATCTGTTTGATCCACAAATCTTGGCGCAGAATCTAGTCAGCGGCGCAGACAGTTTTTCATTGTTGGCAATTCCGTTTTTTATCCTTGCCGGAGAGTTGATGAATGAAGGCGGTTTATCAAAACGGATTATTGATTTACCGATGAAATTAGTTGGGCATAAACGTGGCGGTTTGGGCTTTGTTGCAATTATTGCCGCAATGATTATGGCAAGTCTGTCCGGCTCAGCGGTGGCGGATACAGCGGCAGTTGCAGCAATGTTGATTCCAATGATGAAAACCACTGGCTATCCGGTCGAACGTTCTGCCGGCTTGATCGGTGCCGCAGGAATTATTGCACCGATTATTCCGCCTTCGATTCCGTTTATCATCTTCGGAGTTGCCAGTGGCGTATCGATTACCAAACTGTTTATGGCAGGGATCTTCCCCGGCATCATGATGGGTTGCTGTTTGGCGGCGTTGTGGGCGTGGCAATCCAAACGCCTGAATTTGATGACGTTCTCGAAAGCCACTAAACAAGAGCTGTGCATTTCGTTCAAAAACAGTATTTGGGCACTGTTGTTGCCGGTGATTATTATCGGCGGCTTTCGTCTGGGCATTTTCACCCCGACCGAAGCTGGTGCGGTAGCTGCATTTTACGCCTTGATTGTTTCCATGTTTGTATATCGTGAGTTAAAAATCACACAGCTGTACGGCGTGTTACTGGCGGCAGGCAAAACTACTGCCGTAGTGATGTTGCTGGTTGCGGCTGCGCAGGTCTCCGGTTGGTTGATCACCGTTGCCGAACTGCCGCAAATGATCACCGAGCTGCTGGAACCCTTGATTGACTCACCAACCTTGCTGCTAATTGTCATTATGATCGCCGTTTTCATTATCGGGATGGT
Organism: Testudinibacter crocodili; assembly: GCF_006228025.1. NCBI lineage: Bacteria > Pseudomonadati > Pseudomonadota > Gammaproteobacteria > Pasteurellales > Pasteurellaceae > Testudinibacter > Testudinibacter crocodili. The sequence continues at coordinate 6,769 of NZ_VDHF01000046.1, read as the reverse complement.
GATGGATTTGACCCCGACCGTACTGATTTTAACCCCGGTGCTGATGCCGCTGGTGGAAGAAGCCGGAATTGATCCGGTCTATTTCGGGGTGCTGTTTATCCTGAATACATCTATCGGCTTGATTACGCCACCGATCGGCAATGTCTTGAATGTGATCACCGGCGTGGCGAAATTGCAGTTTGATCAAGCAGCAAAAGGGATTTTTCCTTATATGCTCATGCTATTGGGACTGCTGTTTGCTTTTGTTTTGTTTCCATCGTTGATTTTAACGCCACTTAGCTGGCTACAACCTTAATTTAAACGTTTTACTTCAACCTCTAATAGGAGAATGTTATGAAAAAACTTACCGCACTTTTAACCGGATTAACGCTGGCTGCCGCAACGGTTAGCGCTCAAGCTGCAACGACGTTACGTTTTGGTTATGAAGCGCCACGCAGTGATACTCAACATATTGCTGCCAAAAAATTTGATGAATTATTAAAAGAGAAAACCAAAGGCGAATTGAAGTTATCGCTGTTTCCAGACAGTACTCTGGGTAATGCACAAACCATGATCAGTGCCGTGCGTGGCGGTACTATTGATATTGAAATGTCGGGCTCACCGAATTTCAGTGGCTTGGTTTCTAATTTGAATGTGATCGATATTCCGTTTATTTTCAAAGATAAAGCCCATGCTTATCGGGTGTTGGACGGTGAAATTGGACAAGGGCTACTGAAAGAGTTGGAAGATAAAGGTTTGAAAGGGTTAGGCTTTTGGGAAGTCGGTTTCCGTTCTATCACCAACTCTAAACATCCGATCAACACCCCTGACGATGTCAAAGGCTTAAAAATTCGCACCAACCAGAACCCAATGTATGTTGAAGCGTTTAAATTACTGGGTGCTAATCCGGTGCCGATGCCATTGTCAGAGCTATATACCGCACTTGAAACCCGTGCGGTTGATGCTCAGGAACACCCAATCGGCATCGTTTGGTCAACCAAATTGTATGAAGTGCAAAAACATTTAAGTTTGACTAATCATGGTTACACCCCGCTGTTGGTGGTGATGAATAAACAAAAATTTGACAGTTTCTCGCCGGAAGTACAGCAGGCGATTTTGGATGCGGCAAAAGAAGCTGGTGCCTATCAGCGTGAACTGAATGCCAAAAACGAACAGGATATTCTGGATAAATTCAGAAAAGCTGGGATCGAAGTGGTCGAAAAAGTGGATACCAAACCGTTTCGTGATATTGTAGAAAAACCGGTTCGTCAATATTTTATCGAACGTAATGGTGACACGCTAGTTAAACAAGTTGATGCCTTAGCAGAATAAATCAACAATAATAACTAAAAGCGGATAACTAAACTGGTTATCCGCTTTCTCAAGTTTCAGAACCGCACTTTTAATCGCTCACATTGTTTCGATAAGGTGAGTTGCTATGGTAAGGCTGATTGCTTATAGTCATTCTTGCCATAGTCAGAGATATTCAATCAGGTATAGGAGTCTATATGGATTTTTGGTTAGGCGTAGATTGCGGTGGCACCTTTATTAAAGCCGGGATTTATGACAGCAACGGCAAAGAGTGTGGCAGTTATCGTCAAAATCTGGCGATTATCAGTGCTAAGCCCGGTTGGGCTGAGCGTGATATGGGCGAATTATGGCAAGCCTGTGCTGCGGTGATTGCCGGCGCGATTCGCTCGTCAGGTGTGGCGGCGGAAAATATCAAAGGTGTTGGGATCTCAGCGCAGGGCAAGGGACTGTATTTATTGGATAAAAACCAAGCCCCGTTAGGCTACGGCGTGATTTCAGCCGATCAACGGGCATTGGCGATTGTGAAACAGTGGCAAGCTGAACAAATGCCGCAAAAATTATACCCGATTACCCGTCAAACATTATGGACTGGGCATCCGGTGTCGATTCTACGTTGGTTAAAACAGCATGAACCGGCATGCTACGCACAAATCGGCAGCGTGTTGATGCCACATGATTATTTGCGTTTTTGTTTAACCGGTGAAATTGCCTGCGAAGAGACCAATATTTCCGAATCGAATCTATATAATATGCAGAGCGGCAAATATGATCCAGAACTGGCTAAGCTGCTGGGTATTGAAGAGATTATGCCGGCGCTGCCACCGATTATCGGTTCATCACAAATTGCTGGGTATATCCATGAAGAGGCAGCGCAGCAAACCGGCTTAAAAGTCGGCACCGCAGTTGTCGGCGGATTGTTTGATGTGGTTTCGACCGCACTTTGTGCCGGTTTGGACGATGAAACCAAGCTCAACACCGTGCTTGGTACATGGTCGGTAGTCAGTGGAATCACGTCTTGCATTGACGATAGCCAGAGCCTGCCGTTTGTGTACGGACGCTACGCCCAACAGGGTGAATTTATTGTGCACGAAGCCAGCCCGACTTCAGCCGCTAATTTGGAATGGTTTACTCGACAATGGAAAGTGGATGATTATGCGGAAATTAACCGTGCGGTGGCAGAACTGCCTAAAGCCGATAGTAGTGTGCTATTCATGCCGTTTCTATATGGTTCCAATGCCGGGCTTGGGATGCAGGCCGGTTTTTACGGGCTACAATCCATACATACTCAAGCGCATCTATGGCAGGCGATCTATGAGGGCGTGATTTTCAGCCTGATGTACCATTTAGAACGAATGCGACAACGTTTTCCGAATACCAAAGTCTTGCGAGTGACCGGTGGACCGTCACGCTCGGAGGTTTGGATGCAGATGTTGGCGGATCTGACCGGTTTACCGTTGGAGATTCCGCAACTAGAAGAGAGCGGTTGTTTGGGGGCGGCATTGATGGCAATGGTTGGCATGCAAGTGTTTAGTGACAGTAAGCAAGCACAGCAAATCATTGCTGCGCAGATGAAGCATATTACGCCGGATCCCGCCGTGTATGACAAATATCAAAATAAATATAAAAAATATAAATTATTGCTTGAAAGTTTAGCGCATTTTAATAATCATTGTAATGATTAAATGTGATATATTGTGATTTATTTTGATTTTAAAAGGCAAAGAGGTAGTCAATGAGAAAACATAAATTAGGCATCTATGAAAAAGCATTGCCAAAACAGCTAAGCTGGCAGGATCGCTTATCCATTGCCAAAGCCTGTGGTTTTGATTTTGTCGAAATATCAATCGACGAAACCGACGAACGCTTGGCGCGTTTGGATTGGAGCAAAGCGCAGCGTTTGGAAATCGTTAAAGCAGTGTTGGAAACCGGCATTACCATTCCGTCAATGTGCTTGTCCGGTCACCGTCGTTTTCCCTTCGGCAGTCATGACCAAAAAGTGCGGTCAGAAGCTTATGTAATTATGGAAAAAGCGATTCAGCTTGCTAGTGATATCGGCATTCGCACCATTCAACTGGCTGGCTATGATGTTTATTATGAACAGCAAGACGACAGCACGCTGCAAGGTTTTATCGACGGTATGCAATGGGCGGTGGAAAAAGCAGCGGCATCGCAAGTGATGTTGGCGGTCGAGATCATGGATACCGAATTTATGAACTCGATCACCAAATGGAAGCAGTGGGACAAGCTGTTGGCTTCGCCGTGGTTTACGGTTTACCCTGATGTCGGCAACTTATCGGCTTGGGGCAATGATGTCAGCCAAGAATTGGAATTAGGTATCGATCGGATTGCAGCGATTCACTTGAAAGATACCTATGCGGTGACAGAAACGTGCAAAGGGCAGTTCCGAGATGTGCCGTTTGGCGAAGGCTGTGTCGATTTTGTCAATGTATTCAGAACCTTGCAAAAGCTGAATTATCGTGGTGCATTCTTGATTGAAATGTGGACTGAAAAATCTGAAGAGCCGATTGCAGAAATTATCAACGCCCGCCGTTGGATTGAACAAAAAATGAAAGAAGGGGAGTTTGTATGTTAGAAGCATTAAAACAACAGGTGTTTGAAGCCAATTTAGCGTTGCCTAAATATGGTTTGGTAACCTTTACTTGGGGCAATGTCAGCGGTATTGACCGTGAACAGGGTTTGGTGGTGATTAAGCCATCTGGCGTTGAGTATGATGTGATGCAAGCTGAGGACATGGTTGTGGTCGATCTTTATAGCGGCGCCGTGGTGGAAGGTAGCAAAAAACCGTCTTCCGATACCCCGACCCATCTGGAGCTATATCGTCAATTTCCGCAAATCGGTGGCATTGTGCACACCCATTCGCGTCATGCCACCACTTGGGCACAAGCCGGGAGAGATTTGACTGCACTAGGCACCACCCATGCAGACTACTTCTACGGCACGATTCCCTGCACTCGTTTGATGACGGACGCAGAGATCCAAGGGGAATATGAGCTGGAAACCGGCAAAGTGATTGTTGAAACGTTCGCTACACGCCAAATTCAGCCGCAAGATGTGCCGGCAGTGTTGGTCAATTCGCATGGACCTTTTGCCTGGGGCAGTGATCCGCACAATGCGGTGCACAATGCGGTAGTGTTAGAAGAGATCGCCTATATGAATTTATTTGCCTGCCAATTGAACCCAACCATCGGCGCAATGCAGCAAACCTTATTAGACAAACATTACCTGCGTAAGCATGGCAAAAATGCTTATTATGGGCAGTAAGTTAAGTATTTTTGTTCACTGATATAGAAGGGGCGATTATATCGCCCCAGATTTTTCATATTGCCCAGAACTAAAAGCACTCAGAACTAAAAAGGGCTGTGTCGCCACAGCCCCTTGCCAGATTCCTTTCAATTACAGGAACGATTTGTACGGTAATTCCGGTTCATCGATAAAGATGTCTTCAAAGCCACGGTAGTGTTGGAAATAGATTTTATCTTTGTCAGTCGGGAAGGTGTATTTGCCACCGACTTGCCAGAAGAACGGGTGGAATTGATAGCCCAACCGCTCTTTCTTCATATTCCACAGCACTTCGATTTCACGCGGATCACTTTGGAAGTTTGACCAGATATCGTGGTGAATCGGCACCACGACTTGGGTATTCAAACACTCGGCAGCGCGTAAAATATCGGAAGAGGTCATTTTGTCGGTCACACCACGTGGGTTTTCACCGTATGACATAAAGGCAACATCAATTTTATGCTCGTTACCGTGTTTGGCGTAGTAGTTGGAGTAGTGTGAATCACCGGAATGGTAGATATTTCCGCCACTGGTTTGGAACAGGTAGTTGACGGCGCGGTCGTCCATGCCGTCTAAAATGGCTTTATCAGTCGAGGATTCGCCTGCCGGTAAGGTGACAAGTGCGGTACGGTCGAAAGCGTCCAACACTTTGATTTTGACATCACCGACTTCGATTTCATCGCCGACTTTGGCGATAATACAGCGATCCGCTGGCACGCCCCATTTTTGCCATAAATCAACACAGGCTTTCGGGCCGATAAATTTGACTTTCTCGTCACAGTTTTGCAGAACGGCGGCGGCAACATTCGGGTCGATGTGGTCAGCGTGATCGTGGGTTGCCATCACTGCATCAATTTGTTTAATCGCAAACGGATCCAGCACAAACACGGAGGTTCTCAAATTCGGCTGTAAGTTACGTACACCGCCCATCCGCATCATTTGGTGTTGTTTGTTCATTAATGGATTTTTACCGCTGCGTTTTCCGGTTCCACACCAGAAATCTACCGAGATATTGGTATTACCGGCGGTTTTAAACCAAATTCCGGTGCAACCCAACCACCACATTGACACGGTGCCAGCTTGCACTTGCTCTTGCTCAATCTGTTCATTAAGCCAAGTTCCCCATTCCGGAAAGGTGCTTAAAATCCAAGATTCACGTGTAATTTCATCAACTTTACTCATAATATTTACCTTTATTTTGGTTAACAAATTTGATTGATCACAACGTTATTGCAAGAGAGCTAACCGCACTTTTAGACTAAAATCACGTCCACACCTTTTTCTTTTAAGGCCGTGATCACTGTCGGATTGGCGTCCTTTCCTGTAATAACGATATCTAACTGTTCTGCGGTTGCAAAAATGGTGCCGATTCGTCCGCCAACTTTTGAGCTGTCAACTAATGCCACCAGCTTGTTGACGTGTTTCACCATCTTTTGTTCAACCATAGCGGACAACAGATCCACTTTGAACAGCCCCTCTTCACTTAAGCCACTACCGCTGGTAAACATATAGTGTCCGGCATAAAACGCATCACTGGTTTGGTCGGTGCTCAGAAAAAGATTCTTTTCTTTATAAAACTGTCCGCCCAAGACCACTAAATTATCGTGGTTCTGTTCAATCAGGTAGTTGAGCAATGGAAAGTAGTTAGTAATGACTTGTACGGGTTTCCCATTGATCTCTTGTCCTAGTAAAAACGCGGTGGAACCGCAGTTAATCACAATACTCTCGCCGTTTTTACACAATTCAGCGGCTTTTTTAGCAATTTTGCTTTTTTCATCATAGTTAGAGGTTTGATGAATATTCATCGGCGACCAAGTGGTGCTTTTGTTACTTTCCTCTGCTACATAAGCACCATTACGGACTTTTTTCAGCTTTCCTTGCGTATCCAACTTGGTAATGTCGCGGCGCGCCGTTGCCGGAGACACCGAGAAACCATTGACGATTTCGTTGATTGTTAACGATCCCTGCCGATGCAACAGCTCTAAAATTGCATTTTGTCTTTTTAGTTCCGTCATATTAACCTCACATATGAGCATAATGTGATTGAAATTAACTATACCAATCATTTGTATGATTATCAATGATTATTTGTCAAAAGTAATCATTGATTACTTGATTTCAATTAACACTATGATAAATAATAATAAAGTAAATTTTTAATTTTTGTTTAGATATTTTT
>NZ_VDHF01000045.1:0-27975 GCF_006228025.1 Testudinibacter crocodili | reverse complement strand
CTCCTTCGCAGGAGCGTGAGTTGAAACCACTGCTCCGTGAAACTCGCGGCTTGTCGGTGTACTCGCTCCTTCGCAGGAGCGTGAGTTGAAACCGCGCAAAAAAGCGTTAAGGAAGCCCGTGAAAGTCTCGCTCCTTCGCAGGAGCGTGAGTTGAAACTTCATTTCTTGCATATAGTTTGGAATTGAGCCTTCTCGCTCCTTCGCAGGAGCGTGAGTTGAAACTAGTTGGAATGGGTTCAAGCCTGTATCAACACCACTCGCTCCTTCGCAGGAGCGTGAGTTGAAACCTTGGTGTGGAGACATTGACACCTGAGCAGCACCTCGCTCCTTCGCAGGAGCGTGAGTTGAAACAGATTGCATCCGCCGATACACTGATCCGGCGTGACTCGCTCCTTCGCAGGAGCGTGAGTTGAAACAGGGGAGTTAGAAAGCCGTGGGTATTATTGCGTTCGCTCCTTCGCAGGAGCGTGAGTTGAAACGGCTAAAAGCTGGGCGGATCTGTTGCGTGCTTCTCTCGCTCCTTCGCAGGAGCGTGAGTTGAAACAATAGGTGCAACGGATGAACGAACCAGATTTCACCTCGCTCCTTCGCAGGAGCGTGAGTTGAAACTGTATCACTCCCAACAAAAAGAAGTTTATGATTGCTCGCTCCTTCGCAGGAGCGTGAGTTGAAACTAGCTTAATTTCAACCGTACTTTCAAACGGATCGCTCGCTCCTTCGCAGGAGCGTGAGTTGAAACAGTTGATCATGCGGTTTACGAATATGAAGTAGACTCGCTCCTTCGCAGGAGCGTGAGTTGAAACTATCTCTTTTGCTGCGGTCTCACTCTCTGGGGTCTCGCTCCTTCGCAGGAGCGTGAGTTGAAACATTAAATCCAAATTTATTAAGTTTGCCAAGGGGACTCGCTCCTTCGCAGGAGCGTGAGTTGAAACAGCCGTTGAAGTTGAATATAGCAATCCAAACAATCTCGCTCCTTCGCAGGAGCGTGAGTTGAAACGAGCCAAGCGGGCTTTGAGTTAAAGGGTTTTAAAGCTCGCTCCTTCGCAGGAGCGTGAGTTGAAACGAGTGATAAATGATGAGCTATGTCGGTAATGCAGCTCGCTCCTTCGCAGGAGCGTGAGTTGAAACACTAGCACGGTTTTTACCGTGGAAAGATACGGATCTCGCTCCTTCGCAGGAGCGTGAGTTGAAACAAGTATTAATTGCCAATATAGATGATTGGCGTGTCTCGCTCCTTCGCAGGAGCGTGAGTTGAAACTCACATGATTATGTGCTTATTGAAAAATACAAAACTCGCTCCTTCGCAGGAGCGTGAGTTGAAACGCCGATCTCGTCTCGATGGCTGGTCATATCTATACTCGCTCCTTCGCAGGAGCGTGAGTTGAAACAGACGTGCAAAAAGCGATTCCGACACCGGAACACTACTCGCTCCTTCGCAGGAGCGTGAGTTGAAACCGCCGGCGAGGTGGTCGTGGATGTAGCCTTCGTACACCTCGCTTCTTCGTAGGAACGTGAGTTGAAAATTCAACTTATCAAAGAGGTAGAGAAATATTATACAATATAAGTGGTTGTTATTTAAAACAATGTGATATTTAAAATCTGCATCTCAGTTCGTTGGTAAAATATGCGAACTCTTGAGATGCAGATTATTTTCGATTCCTAAATAGAAACTGGGGCAATACTTATTTCAGCAATCCAGCGCTTTGTAGCGCAGCAGTCACGATCGGTTGGGCTTGTTCGCTCAATACGGTCAGTGGTAGGCGCAGGAATGGGTTGCTGATTAAGCCGATTTTGTAACATGCCCATTTGACTGGAATCGGGTTGGATTCAACAAATAAGTCTTTGTGCAGTGGCATTAAGCGGTTGTTGATTTCATCGGCTTGGGCAAAATCACCGTTGAGGGCGAAGTGGCACATTTTTGCCATATCGGCGGCGGCAACGTTGTTGGTGACGGAGATCACGCCTTCGCCGCCGGCTTTCATCGCTTCTAAACCGGTGGCGTCATCGCCGCTCAGCACGATAAAATCTTCTCCTGCCAGTGCTTTGATAGTTGTTACTCGGCTGACATCACCGGTGGCTTCTTTGATGCCGACGATGTTTGGGATTTTTGCTAAACGGGCGACGGTTTCCGGTTTCAGGTCACTACCGGTGCGTCCCGGTACGTTGTACAGAATTTGCGGCAGGTCGGTGCTTTCGGCAATTGCTTTAAAGTGTTGGAACATGCCTTCTTGGGTTGGTTTGTTGTAGTAAGGCACCACTGACAGGCAGCCGGCGACACCGCTGCCATGCAGCAGTTTGGTCATGACAATCGCTTCACTGGTGGCGTTGGCGCCGGCGCCGGCAATAATTGGAATGCGTCCAGCGGCGTACTCGACGGTCTTCAGAATAACCTTTACATTTTCATCAATGCTGAGTGTGGCGGATTCACCGGTGGTGCCGACGGAAACGATAGCATCGGTTCCCGCTTCGATATGGAAATTGACAAGGGCTTCCAATTCGCTGTAATTGACTTCTCCGGCACTATCCATTGGGGTGACTAAGGCAACGATACTGCCTGAAAATAGAGGGTTGCTGGCCGACATAAAACTTCTCCTGTAGATTTTTTGTTGGTTTTATTGATGAAAATTTTAACTTAGATTGCCAAAATGACGACAGTTTGCAAGTGCTTTTTCTATTTTCCTGCATATAAATCAAAAAAAGTGAAAAAAGTGTGCTTTAGTGATAAATTTGAACAACATAAAATGGAAAAAATGAGGAGAAAGGATGTTATCGATCTTAAAGTGCGGTGCGTTGGCACCAGAGTTCAGCCTGTTGAATCAAGTTGGGGAGAGCGTGAGGCTATCTGATTTTCGGGGGCGTAAAGTGCTGGTCTATTTTTACCCGAAAGCGTTGACGCCGGGCTGCACTACGCAAGCCTGTGATCTGCGTGACAGTAAAGTAGAATTGGCACAGTTAGGCGTGGTAATTTTGGGAATTAGTCCGGATTTACCCACGAAATTACACAATTTTGTTGAGAAAAAAGCACTGAATTTTACCTTGCTGTCCGATCCTGATCATCAAGTTGCTGAGCAATTTGGGGTGTGGGGTGAGAAAAAATTTATGGGACGTACTTATGACGGGATCCATCGGATCAGTTTTTTGATTGATGAAAACGGTGTGATTGAGCAAGTGTTCGATCAATTTAAAACCAAAGATCATGCTCAACTGGTGCTGGATTATTTAGCGCGCTAGCATCAAGTGCGGTTTGAAACCGCACTTGATACCATATTATGCTTGTTCGATGTCGTCATTCGATGGCCAAGCATTAACCACGGCTTTCACCAATGTTGCCAACGGAATAGCAAAAAATACACCCCAGAAGCCCCACAAACCGCCAAAGATCAATACGGCTAAGATGATGATCAGTGGGTGTAAATTGACGGCTTCAGAGAACAAAATCGGTACCAGCAGGTTGCCGTCCAGAATCTGAATGATGATGTAACTCAACATCAGGTACCAGAAGGTTGGGCTGATCCCAAACTGTACCAGTGCTACTAGCATAATCGGGATGGTGATTAACACCGCGCCAACGTAAGGCACCAACACCGATAAACCAACACCGAATGCCAACAGTAGCGGATAGCGCAAATCGAAAAATAGCAACAGCACATAGGTGATAGCGCCGACAACAATAATCTCAAGAAATTTGCCACGAATGTAGTTGGAGATTTGGGTTTGCATTTCACGCCAGACTTGCGAAGCCAAAGTGCGGTTGCGTGGCATAAAACGTAGTACACCTTCAATCAAGACTTGTTTGTCTTTTACCAAAAAGAACACCATCAGTGGCACTAAAAAGGCATAAATTCCGATGGTCACCAAACTGAGCAACGAGGACAGCGAGTAACGCAGTGCCGACTCGCCAAATGCCAGTAGTTTGGTGCGCAGGTTGCTGAACAGCGAATCGAGCATCGGGTAGTCGATCAGCCCCGGATAATGTTCCGGCAGCGTCAGCAGCCAATGATGTAGCTGATTGATCATCGCCGGTAAATCTTGCGCTAAGGAGATGGTTTGCGTCCATAAACGTGGCAGTAGTACCACCAGAATAAAGATAATACTGGCTGCAAACAACAGTAACGAAATGCTGACAGAAACCGGGCGTGGTAATTTGAGCTTGTTTGATAAAAGCCTGATCGGCGCTTCCAGCAAATAAGCCAAAACGAGCGCAATCAACAGTGGCGCAATAATATCGCTGAAAAAATAGATGGCGACAAAGATGAAAAGAAGAATGGCGAATAACCCCAGCGCTTGCGGATCACTAAAACGCCGTCTGTACCATTTTTGAAACATTTCCCACATAAATTGCTTTCCTGTTTGATTTGATTTTTTATCGTTAGGGCTAATCGCTTGGCTATATTGTTCAATTAAATGCGATTTTTTGATTATAACAAGTTATTGACTTTATGAAAGATTAAAACTAGTTTGGAACAGGAAATTATTCTATTTGAGAGGGAAGTATGAGCGTTAAAATTTTGCATAATCCACGTTGTTCTAAAAGCCGTGACACATTGACATTTTTAGAGAATCAAGGACAGGAAATCGAGATTGAACTGTATTTACAAAAAAGGTATTCACTGGCGGAATTGCAACAGTTAGCACAGCAGCTGGGTGTAGCGGATGTGCGTGAAATGATGCGGGTTAATGATGAGTTGTACCGCACTTTAGGCTTGGCAAATAGCGAGTTGAGCCAAACAGAGTTGTTGCAAGTAATGGTTGAGAATCCGGCGTTGCTGGAGCGTCCGATTGTGATCAACGGCGATCATGCCAGAATCGCACGACCATTAGAACGGATTCTGGACATTTTATAACTGTAGGCTGTGCTTCACAAAAGGGATGGTGAGTTTGCGTTGCGCTTGCAGCGAGGCTTGATCGAGTTTTTGTAAAGTATCGAATAAGCTTTTGCTGTCGCGTTCAAGCCGTTTTAACAAAAACAGTCCAACTTCGTCCGGTAGTTCCAAACCGCGTTGATAAGCGCGTTGTTGCAGGGCTGTTAATTTTTGTTGCTCGTTCAGTGGTTGCAGTTTATGGGTTTCGCCCCAACTCAAACGGGAGCGCAGATCATTCAATTGCACTGGCAGGTGGCGTGGCGATGAGTTGGCACTTAAGATTAGAATCGTGTTGCCTTGCTCTTTAATCCGATTATACAAATCAAAAAGTGCGGTTTCCCATTTGAGCTGTCCGGCAATGGTTTGTAGATCGTCAATACAGACTAGATCTTGGGTTTCCAGATTGTCTAGAACGTCCGGAGAGAATAGGCTGGCTTGTTCCAGTGGGATAAAACTGGCATGACCGCCACGATCAAACAGTAAGTGACAACAGGCTTTTAGTAGATGGCTTTTGCCACATCCCTTTTCGCCATAGACATAGAAAAAGGATTGCCGAGGTTTTTGTAGAGCATGCAACAGCGAATCCAACAGCATCGGATTGTTTTCGCCACAGAAGTTTTGCAGCGTCAAATCATCGGCTTGTTGAATGGGTAAGGTCAGTTGAATTGGTGAGGTCAAAACATTACCTGCTGTCATTGCTGTCCGTTATCTTATCGCTATGGCCAGCGGCGCAAACGGGTTACGCCGCCATTGATGTCATTTTAGTTGATGGTGTCTTCTTTGGTTTTTGGCAACACCAAATTCATAATCACAGCCACGATAGCACACAAGCTGATGCCTTTTAAAGAGACTTCTCCGACATTTAGCATCATACCGCCGATTCCAAAGGTCAGCACCACCGAGATGATGCACAGATTTCTGGGTTCAGACACATTGACTTGTGCTTTAATCAGCGTACTCATGCCAACCACTGCAATTGAACCGAACACCAACATCATAATTCCGCCCATCACAACGGTTGGAATTGTCGCCAAAAAAGCGCCGACTTTGCCACAAAATGAAATTGCGATTGCCCAACAAGCTGCCCAAGTCATGATTTTCGGATTGAAATTACGAGTTAGCATCACCGCACCGGTCACTTCGGCATAAGTGGTGTTGGGCGGACCGCCCAAGAAAGACGCCGCAGAGGTGGCGATGCCATCACCAAGCAAAGTGCGGTGCAATCCCGGTTGTTTCAAGAAGTCTTTGCCTGTGACCGAACTGATCGCCATAATGCCGCCAACGTGTTCAATTGCCGGCGCAATGGCGATGGGCAATAAGTATAAAATCGCTTCCAGTTTAAACTCTGGCGTGGTGAGTGTCGGCACACTAAACCAGGCTGCTTGTTGAATCGGCGTGAAATCAACCAAACCTAAACACAGCGCTAAAATATAACCAACGGTGATGCCCAGCATAATCGGAATCAATTTCATCAGCCCTTTGGCGAATACCGCCACCACTAACGTTGTGACCAAAGTCACCATTGATACTAGAATTGCTTGTTGATATGGGTAAAGTTGCGAACCGTCGCCGCCTTTGCCAATCGCCATATTCACCGCCAGTGGCGCTAATCCCATGCCGATAATAATGATAATTGGACCAACCACAACGGGTGGAAAGACCCGCTGTAAAATGCCGGCACCTTTGAGTTTGACCAAGCCGCTGAGTGCAATATACACCAGACCGGCGAACATCAAGCCGCCCATGGTGACTGAAAGCCCCCAAGTGGCGATGCCGTATTGCATCGGGGCGATGAAAGCGAAAGAAGAAGCGAGGAAAATAGGAACTTGGCGGCGGGTGCAGAGTTGGAACAGCAATGTGCCGACTCCGGCGGTTAAAAGTGCGGTATTGCTGTCTAATCCCACAATTAACGGTACTAAAACTAAGGCGCCGAAGGCGACAAACAACATTTGTAGCCCGACAAATGCTTGTTTTGGCAGGCTCTGAGCCGGCAGCTCATCGCCGTGCGGAATGGTATTTTGCATGATAAGTTTCCCGTGCTAAAGTCATCATAAAGTGCGGTTAAGACGATTATTTTGTGCCGAAAATTTTATCCCCTGCATCACCTAGCCCAGGAATAATATAACCTTGTTCGTTTAGATGATCGTCCACTGAAGCAGTATAAAGTTCGACATCAGGATGAGCTTTTTCCAGTGCGGCAATTCCTTCCGGTGCAGCGACTAGCACCAAAACTTTAATTTGTTGGCAGCCTTTTTGTTTCAACAAATCAATTGTCGCTACCATCGAGCCACCGGTTGCCAACATCGGATCGACCACGATTGCCAAGCGTTCTTCCAGATCGCCTGCCAGTTTTTGAAAGTACGGCACCGGCTCTAACGTCTCTTCGTTACGATACATCCCGACTACACTGATTCTGGCACTAGGAATATGTTCCAACACGCCGTCCATCATGCCCAGTCCGGCACGTAAAATAGGCACTACCGTCACTTTTTTGCCTTTGATGCGTTCAACTTCGACCGGCCCGTTCCAACCGTCGATAATCACATTTTCCGTTTCTAAATCTGCAGTGGCTTCATAGGTTAATAGGCTGCCGACTTCAGTTGCCAATTCACGAAAATCTTTGGTGTTGATTTCTGCGGCACGCATCAAGCCTAATTTATGTTTGATAAGAGGATGTTTTACTTGGACAAGTTTCATTTTGGGCTCCTTGAGGTTAGATCCGATAAATTCTAATAGATAGAGCGGCGAATTAACAGTTTTTTATGCATTGAGAGCAAACATCAATCGGCGCTAAATTAGCTATCGCCAAAAAATAGGCAGGCATGCTACAATTATGACCGCTTACAAGCGTTACATACGACTACTGAACGCTGCTGAATATGCCTTTTGTCATCAATTTAAACAGGAATGTATCGTGGAAAAAAACTCATTAAGTTATAAAGACGCCGGTGTGGATATTAATGCGGGAAATGACTTGGTTGGCAGAATCAAAGAGGATGTAAAGCGTACTCGTCGCCCAGAAGTGATGGGCGGACTTGGCGGTTTTGGTGCGTTGTGTGCGATTCCGAGCAAATATAAAGAGCCGATTTTGGTTTCAGGCACCGACGGGGTCGGCACCAAATTACGCTTGGCGATTGATTTGAACAAACACGATACTATTGGCATCGATTTGGTGGCGATGTGTGTCAATGATTTGGTGGTACAGGGCGCAGAACCGCTGTTCTTTCTCGATTATTATGCCACCGGCAAATTGGATGTTGATGTAGCGGCGGATGTGATTAAAGGTATTGCCGACGGCTGTGAACAGTCGGGCTGTGCGTTGGTCGGTGGTGAAACCGCTGAAATGCCGGGTATGTATCATCAAGGCGATTACGACTTGGCAGGATTCTGTGTTGGTGTGGTGGAAAAAGAAGAAATTATTGACGCCAGTAAGGTGAAAGTTGGCGATAGCTTGATTGCCTTAGCGTCAAGCGGACCGCACTCTAACGGTTATTCCCTGATTCGCAAAGTGTTAGAAGTCAGTGGCGCTGATGCTGCGAACGAATTAGTTGATGGCAAGCCGTTGGCGGAATACCTGCTGGCGCCAACGAAGATTTACGTCAAATCGGTCTTGCAGCTGATTAAACATGTTGATGTGCACGCTATTTCCCATTTAACCGGTGGTGGCTTTTGGGAAAATATTCCGCGTGTGTTGCCGGCACATGTCAAAGCTAATATTCAAGAAAGTAGCTGGCAGTGGCCAGCCGTATTTAACTGGTTGCAACAGCAAGGCAATATCGAACGTCATGAAATGTACCGCACGTTTAACTGTGGCGTGGGCATGGTGATTGCGCTGCCACAAAAAGATGTAGAAACCGCACTTGCGTTGTTGCGGCAAGCCGGAGAAAAAGCCTGGGTGATCGGTCAAATTGAAGCATTAGCCGCTGATGAAACGGCACAAGTCGTGATGTCGGCGTGAGGCAAAACGGCATGATCAGAATTGCAGTATTGATTTCCGGTGAAGGCAGTAATTTGCAGGCATTGATTGATGCTTGTGCGAGTGGCAGAATTAAGGGTAGCATCGTTAGCGTAGTCAGCAATAACGCACAAGCATACGGTTTACAGCGGGCGCAGCAGGCCGGCATTGAACACCGCACTTTTTTGCGTGAAGCCTATACCGATAATCAGAGCATGGACGTGGCGATTGCTGATTATTTGCAGCAGCAACAGGTCGATCTGGTGGTGTTGGCGGGCTATATGAAAATTTTGACACCGCTTTTTATTCAGCGTTTCAACGGCAAAATTTTGAATATTCACCCGTCACTGTTGCCAAAATACCCGGGATTGAACACCTATCAGCGGGCTATTGATGCCGGAGATGACGAACATGGCACCACGGTGCATTTTGTCAATGAAGCAGTGGATGCCGGTGCAATCGTGTTGCAAGCGAAAGTGCCGGTTTTTGCCGATGACAGCCTCGATGAGGTTATGGAACGGGTGAAAGCACAGGAAGTGCAGATTTATCCGTTAGTAGTCGCCTGGTTTGCACAAGGACGGCTGCAATTACGTGATGAAAAAGCTTATCTTGATGGGCAGCTGTTAGCAGCAAATGGCTATGCAGCAGATTAATTGTGCAAAGTTACAGCAGTTTTTCGGTATTTGCTGAAGAATTGAGCGATTGTGGCAGATTATCTGCGGAAATTGGAATTTTTTTGCAAAACTAAACTCTAAGCATATATCTTGGTTTTAGGCTTTAATTAAAACAAACGGAAGTATCAATGAAACTAACTTGTATTAATCGTAAATTTATTTCTAGTTTGGCATTATTGTTCACGATATTGATGCCCCTACATACGAGTGCGGCGGAAAAGGTCGTTGCTACAGTGAATGGTTACCCAATTTTGGCTAGTCAGGTCAAAAAAGAGTTGGGTAGAAAAGCCGATAACGCCGCTAATCGTCAAAAAGCCTTGGACGGGATTATCGACGATATTTTGGTGCAGCAGGCTATTCAGGAATCGGGGGTTCGAATCAGCAGTGCACAGGTCGATAAAGTTTTTCAAAGTGTTGCCGAGAGCAACGGTCTGACTTGGGGACAGCTACTGGACGTGCTGGATTATCAGGGCGTGAATTATCATGAATACCGCAACCAAATTGCGCACCAATTGTTGATGAACGAAGTACGTCAGCAAAATATCGGTAAAAGCATTGATGTGACTCGTGAGCAAGTGGAAACACTGGGCAGTGATTTGCAAAAACAGGCGGAAAAGCGTGGCACCGTGAAAAAACATACTGCGCCGGAATATCGGGTGCGGCATATTTTGTTAAAAACCAACCCGATTCTGACTGACGCCAAAGCGAAAGCGGAATTAAGTAAAATTCGTGCTGATATTCTGGCGAAGAAAACCACCTTTGAAGCGGCAGCAAAAGCCAATTCCAAAGACTATCTCTCCGGTGACAAAGGCGGTGATTTGGGTTTTGCCTTTCCGGAAAATTATGTGCCGGAATTTGCCAAAATGGTGAGAAGCAGCAAAACAGGCACAATTACTCAGCCATTTAAAACCGAATACGGTTGGCATATTTTAGAAGTCACCGACACCCGCAAGGGTGATAAAACCGATGATTTCTATCGCCAAAAAGCCTACGAGCAGATTGTCAACAAGCAGGCTCAGGCAGAGTCTAAAAACTGGGTTAGTGGGCTGCGCAAACGTGCCCAGATTAAAATATTGAATTAATCTAACCGCACTTTAGTGTCAAAGAAATTGAGAGAAAATCCCGCACTTAGCGGGATTTTTGTTTTATACTTAATCATCATTTTCTTATCAACAGACAAACGATTTATGAATTCAAAAAAACATTTAGGCCATACCGCTCGTAAACGCTTCGGGCAGAATTTTTTGCATGATCAACACGTGATCCAAGGGATTGTTGCCGCGATTTATCCGCAAAAAGATCAATACTTAGTGGAAATCGGACCGGGCTTGGGCGCCTTGACCGAGCCGGTGGCGGAACAATTGGATCGCTTAACCGTCATCGAGCTGGATCGCGATCTGGCGGAACGCTTACGTCATCATCCATTTTTACATCAAAAACTGAGCGTGATTGAACAAGATGCGATGCAAGTCGACTTCCGTCAGCTGTGTGAACAGGCGGGGCAGAAAGTGCGGGTATTCGGGAATTTACCATATAATATTTCTACCCCGTTGATGTTTCACCTATTTAACTACTACGACAGCATTCAAGATATGCATTTTATGTTGCAAAAAGAGGTGGTGAAGCGGCTGTGCGCCGCTCCGAACAGCAAAGCTTACGGGCGGTTGACCATTATGGCGCAATATTTTTGCCAAGTGATGCCGGTGTTGGAAGTGCCGCCGAGCGCCTTTAAACCGGCACCGAAAGTCGACTCGGCGGTGGTGCGTTTGATTCCGCACCGCACTTTGCCGCATCCGGTAAAAGATCTGTATTGGCTCAACCGTGTCTGTAGCCAAGCCTTTAATCAACGCCGCAAAACCTTGCGCAATGCGCTTTCGACCTTGTTCAGTCTGGAACAACTGACCGCACTTGGGGTTGATCAAAATGCGCGAGCCGAGAATTTGTCGATTGCGGATTATGCACGCTTGGCGAATTGGCTGACGGACAATCCGCCGCAAACGGAATCGGCACCAATCAGCAACGAAAACCAATAGGCGGGCGCTAATGGCAACTTATATCGTCGGCGATTTGCAGGGGTGTTTTGACGAACTGCAACTGTTATTAGACAAAGTGCGGTTTGATCCGCAACAGGATGAATTGTGGCTGGTCGGTGATTTGGTGGCACGCGGCGATAAATCATTGGAATGTTTGCGTTTTGTCAAAGAACTAGGTGATAGTGCCAAAATGGTATTGGGCAATCATGATCTTCATTTAATTGCTACCGCACTTGGCTTAAAATCGATCAAGAAAAAAGATCGGGTGGAGGCAATTTTTGCTGCCGATGATTTTGATGAATTGATTGATTGGTTGCGCCATCAGCCGTTGCTGCGGCAACATCCTAAGCATGGATTTATCATGTGCCATGCCGGAATTAGCCCGGATTGGAGTTTGCGCCGTGCCAAAAAATGTGCAGCGGAAGTAGAGGCGGTGCTGCAACAGGGCGACTATCGCACGTTGATCAAGGAGATGTATGGCGAACAACCGGATCGCTGGAGCAAACAGCTCAAAGGCATTGAACGGCTGCGCTATATCATCAATGCCTTCACTCGTATGCGTTTTTGTTATGCCGATCACCGTTTGGATTTTGCCTGCAAAACCACGCTGGCAGAAGCGCCAGCGACGCTATTTCCCTGGTATGAGTTGGATAATCCGACCTATCGTCAGCAGTCGATTCTGTTCGGACATTGGGCGAGTTTGGTTGGGGAGCCGATGCCGCAAGGGATTTACGCCCTCGATTCCGGCTGCGTGTGGGGCAATTATATGACCATGCTACGCTGGGAAGATCAGCAGTTTTTTTATCAAAGAGCGGTGAAAAATTATCAACAATTTTAGATTGCAAGTCAGCAAGCAATGACAAAATAGCCCTTGTTTTTTTAGTTTAAACCTCGTATCTTTCCAAAGTTCATTTTGCTAAATGAATATCTAAAAATGCTAAATCAATTTTAGCAACCTTTCAAAATCTGGAGAAAATATGAAAAAACTGTTTGCAAGTTTTGTGACGGGTTTTACGGCGTTAAGTGTATTACTTAACCCGACAACGTTGCTCGCCAACACCACCTTTAAAATTAGTGCGATTCCTGATTATAACGCCACGGAAATGACCTGTTCATTTGACAGCTTTGCTGATTATTTAATCAAAGAAACCGGGCTTGAAGTGCAGTATGTCCCTGTCACGGATTATGCGGCGGTAGTGACTGCGTTTCGTCGTGGAGAAATTGATTTAGTCTGGTTCGGCGGTTTAACCGGTGTACAGGCTCGTGCGCGAGTAGCAGGTTCTGAAGCTATCGCACAACGTCCGCAAGATGAAAAATTCCAATCGGTGTTTATTAAACAAGCCGCACTTGAAAATGTGAAAGACATCAAGGATGTGAAAGGTCACACTTTAGCTTTTGGCAGCGAAAGTTCGACATCCGGCCACTTAATGCCACGTTTCTTTTTAACGGAAGCAGGAATTAATCCGGAAAAAGATTTAGACGCACAACCGACTTACAGCGGTTCACATGATAAAACTTATGGTTTAGTGGAAGCAGGTAGCGTTCAAATTGGTGCAGTGAACAAGCAGTATTGGGACAAAATGGTGAAAGAGGGCAAAGTAGATAGCAGCAAAGTGGTGTTATTCTACACCACGTCTGAATACTACGATTATAACTGGACCATCAATTTAGTCGATAAAAAATTTGGTGAAGGCACGAAAGAAAAAGTGAAAGTGGCATTATTAAAAGCCGATAGCGCAAGTTCTGAGGTGATGAATTTACTTTCTGCGGAGAAATTTATCGCAACCAATAACGACAACTACAACGATATTGAGAAAGTGGCGAAAGAATTAAAGTTAATTAAATAATATTCGCTAGGATAATGGCATAGCGAGAATATGCCATTACCCTTTTCTCATAGGATTGTTTATGTCGTCATCTCTTCTTTCCCTGCACAATGTGTCTAAACGCTTTAATCAAAAAAACGTGTTAGACCAAATCTCACTCAATATTCAAGCAGGCGAAATTGTGGCACTGGTTGGTCCAAGCGGATCGGGAAAATCGACCCTCATGAATGCCATTATGCGTTCCGTTGAATTATCGAGCGGTGCAATATTCATTGAGCAGAAAAATATTCAAGATTATCGCAATAACAAAGCATACGCACAGAAAGTCGGTATGTTACATCAGCAATACGACTTAGTGAAACAACTGGAAGTAGTGCATAATGTGCTGGCTGGTCGATTAAATGATTGGGGGCTATGGCAATCTTTGCTCTCGCTGATTAAACCGCAACAACGTCATATTGCCGAACAAGCACTAAGTGCGGTGGGATTGGCGGAAAAAATGAATCAACCCAGCGCGGAATTATCCGGTGGTGAACAGCAACGTGTCGCTATCGCCCGTTTATTGGTGCAAAATCCCATGTTGATTTTAGCCGATGAGCCGATTTCTGCCCTTGATCCGGTGAATGCACAAAATGTGTTGGCGCTTTTAACCAAACTGGTGCGTGAACAACATAAAACCCTGATTGCCAGTATGCATTCGGTGGAATATGCCAAAGCCTATTTTGACCGCATGATTGGGATTAAAGACGGCAAAATCGTCTTTGATCTGCAAACCAGTCAAGTCACTCAACAGAAACTTAATGCCTTATACGGATTAGTACAAGATGAAAGCCTCACCGAATGAACGGCGTAATTTTCTCACGTTAATTTTATTGTTGGTATTTTTATTCAGTCTATTTGCCATTGATAGTGAAAAAGGCATTATACATTCCGGCGGTTGGGCAACATTGCAACGGCTATTTTCCAGTTTGCTTCAGCCTGATTTGTCTCCTACATTATTAATATTAGCATTAAAATCTAGCCTGCTCACCTTTGCCTATGCTTTATTGACGCTCTCCTTGGCGCTAATTGGCGGATTTTTCTTAGCGATTTTCGCCTCAGGGGTATTACTTCCCTCAACATTTTTACAAACAGTAGCAAGAGCAATACTCGGTTTTTTACGCGCTATTCATGAATTGATTTGGGCATGGTTTTTTGTCGCCGCAGTAGGCTTAAATCCAATCGGTGCGGTATTTGCGTTGGCAATTCCGTATTCCGGCTATCTGGGCAAAATTTTTGCTGATACCTTGCAAGCCGTGCCACATAAACCCATAGCCGCATTAAAAGAATCAGGTGCAACGCCGCTGCAATTATTATTTTACGGCTACTTACCGCAAGCCTTGCCGATGATGCTAAGTTACACCATGTACCGCCTAGAATGTGCCATTCGTTCCTCTTCCGTGCTTTCGTTTGTGGGTTTGGGCGGAATCGGCATGCAAATTCAGCTTTCCTTGCAAGATTTAAGATACGATCAAGTATGGACTTTTTTGATTTTCTTAGTTGGTTTAATTGTGTTGATCGATCGCTGGAGCTATGCGGTGAGAAAGAGAGTGAAATAATGGATAAATTATTACAACATTTTGATCGCCATTTTATAAGATATTCCTTTTGGGCGGTGTTAGGGTTAATTGTGTGGTCTTGGCTGTATATTTTAAAAGATCAGCCTAATGCGCTATTTGATCTCTTTCGTGCCGAAAATTGGCATTATTTAGTTGAATTTATCGAAGGCATGCTAGGGGTGGGCGAAGAAACGCCGGCTTATCTCGATCCTGAAATGTGGCAAAAGGCGTTAGTGCTCACTTGGCAAACCTTTGTGATGAGCATTTTAGCCACAGGCATTGCCGCGATTGCTATGTTTATTTTAGTCTTGCCTTCTGCTCGCAATGTGGCACAGGGGAAATTAGGTTTTCCAGCCCGCTGGTATCACAAAGTGGCTTATCATATTAGTCGGTTTTTCTTTTTGTTTAGCCGTGCCGTTCCCGAACTGATGTGGGCGATGATTTTAGTCTTTATCTTCAAACCGGGCATTGTGCCCGGCGCTCTTGCACTTGCTATTCATAACTTCGGCGTATTAGGTAAATTATGTGGCGAAGTCATTGAAGATATGGACGAAAAGCCTATTCGTCATTTAGCCCAGAATGGGGCTTCACCGCTACAAATTTTGCTTTATGGTATTTACCCCACTGTTATGCCTCGTTTTTTAAATTATATTTTATATCGCATGGAAAATATTATTCGTGCTACATTAATTGTGGGTTTTGTCGGTGCTAGCGGATTGGGTATGCAATTTAAATTAGCCATGAGCTTTTTCCATTATTCCGAAATCACGCTGTATTTGCTGTGCTATCTGTTGTTAGTCTATGTCACCGATTTCTTATCGGCTTGGGCGAAGCGTTATCTTGCGGCGAAAGATTAGGGTGTTGATCTTTGTTTATAATTTGAGCTATTACAACGCTTTTTCCTGTGCTGTTTTGCGCCTGCCAAGTGCAATAAATTCTGTTATTCTGCGCCATTCTAAGCTATTCTATATCCCATTTTCTATTTAACCGCAAAAGTGCGGTTTTTTGTGTTGATAAAAGGTAATTTCGCTATGCAAGAGCAATATCGTCCGGATCAGATTGAACCGAAAGTGCAGAATTATTGGTTGGATAACAAAGTATTCGCTGCCAAAATTGATTTAAGCAAACAAAAATACTACTGCCTCTCGATGTTCCCGTACCCGTCTGGTCGTCTGCACATGGGACACGTGCGTAACTATACCATCGGCGATGTGGTGGCACGTTATCAGCGGATGAACGGCAAAAATGTGCTACAACCGATCGGCTGGGATGCTTTCGGCATGCCGGCGGAAAATGCGGCAATTAAAAATAAAACCGCCCCTGCGCCGTGGACTTATGAAAATATTGCTTACATGAAACAGCAGCTGAAAATGCTGGGTTTCGGTTACGACTGGGATCGTGAACTGACCACCTGTAAACCAGAGTACTACAAATGGGAACAGTGGTTTTTCACCGAATTATATAAAAAAGGCTTAGTCTATAAAAAAACCTCGGTGGTGAACTGGTGTCCGAACGATGAAACCGTGTTGGCGAATGAGCAGGTCGATGAAGGCCGTTGCTGGCGTTGCGATACCCTGGTGGTGCAAAAAGAGATTCCGCAGTGGTTTGTGAAAATCACCGACTATGCCGAACAATTATTGCAAGGTTTAGACGGTTTGCCGCAATGGCCGGATCAAGTGAAAAGCATGCAACGCAACTGGATCGGGCGTTCTGAAGGGGTGGAAATCACCTTTAAGGTTGCCGACAGCGATGACAGTGTGGCAGTTTATACTACTCGTCCTGATACCTTTTTCGGCGTCTCTTATTTAGCAGTGGCGGCGGCGCATCCGTTGGCGGAAAAAGCCGCACTGAATAATCCTGAGCTGGCAGCATTTATTGCTGAGAGCAAAAATGCCAAAGTGGCGGAAGCTGATCTGGCGACCATGGAAAAGAGAGGCATGGCAACCGGTTTGCAAGTGATTCATCCGCTGAGCGGCGAAAAAGTGCCGGTGTGGGTGGCGAATTTTGTGTTGATGCACTACGGCACTGGGGCAGTGATGGCGGTGCCGGCGCACGATCAGCGTGATTATGAGTTTGCATATAAATATGGCTTGCCGATTAAAGCCGTGATTTGTCCAATAAACGGTGAGCAACCGAATGTCAGCCAAGCCGCTTTTGTCGAACCGGGCATTTTGTTTAACTCCGGTAAATTTGACGGTTTGGATTTTGAACAGGCGTTTAATGCGATTGCCGATGAACTGGAAAGTTTGCAGGTGGGCAAACGCCAAGTGAATTACCGCTTGCGTGATTGGGGGGTTTCCCGTCAGCGCTATTGGGGCGCACCGATTCCGATGTTGACGCTGGAAAACGGTGATGTGGTGCCGGTGCCAATGCAAGATTTGCCGGTGATTTTGCCGGAAGACGTGGTGATGGACGGGGTGCAAAGCCCGATCAAAGCCGATCCAAATTGGGCGAAAACGACTTTTAACGGACAGCCTGCATTGCGTGAAACCGACACTTTCGACACCTTTATGGAATCGTCTTGGTACTATGCGCGTTATACTTGTCCGCAATATCAAAACGGTATGCTGGACAGTGAAGAGGCGAATTACTGGCTGCCGGTCGATCAATATATCGGCGGGATCGAACACGCCACTATGCACTTGTTATACTTCCGCTTTTACCATAAATTGCTGCGTGATGCGGGCTTGCTGCAATCCGATGAACCGGTCAACAAATTACTGTGTCAAGGCATGGTGTTGGCGGACGCTTACTACTATATTTCCGACAGTAACGAGCGGATTTGGGTGTCGCCGACCGAGGTTAGCGTCGAGCGTGATGAAAAAGGGCGGATCACCAAAGCGGTGGATAAACACGGGCATGAGTTGGTGCATACCGGCATGACCAAAATGTCGAAATCGAAAAACAACGGCATCGATCCGCAAGAAATGGTGGAGAAATACGGTGCCGACACGGTGCGGCTGTTTATGATGTTCGCCTCCCCAGCGGAAATGACCTTGGAGTGGCAAGAGGCCAGCGTGGAAGGCGCGAATCGTTTCTTGCGTCGCTTGTGGAATTTGGTATTCGAATATCAGAAAAATCCGGCAACGGCGGCATTGGATCTGTCCGCATTAAGTGCAGATCAAAAATCGTTGCGCCGTGATCTGCATAAAACCATTGCCAAGGTCAGCGACGATGTTGGTCGCCGCCAAACCTTTAACACTGCAATTGCGGCAATTATGGAGCTGATGAACAAATTGACCCGTGCACCGTTAGACGGCGAGCAAGACCGTGCGGTGATGGCGGAAGCGCTAAGTGCGGTGGTCAGAATGCTGTATCCAATCACCCCACATATCTGTTTCACCTTATGGCACGAATTGGGCAACAGCGATACCATTGACTTTGCACCGTGGGTGCAGGCGGATGCTGAGGCGATGATTGATGATGAAAAGCTGATCGTGGTGCAGGTCAACGGCAAAGTACGCGGAAAATTGACTGTTGCTGCTGACGCTGCGGAAGACACGATTAAGCAGACCGCACTTGCCGATGACAATGTCGCACGCCATTTAGATGGCTTGAATATTGTTAAAGTGATTTATGTGCCGGGCAAACTGTTGAGTTTTGTGGCGAAATAATCGGTAATTTTGACCGCACTTTGTTTAAGATTAAAGTTAAAGTGCGGTTTCTCATTCAGATGAGGATTGAAATGATGTTGAAAAAAAATGCTTGGGTTTTGTTGAGCACGCTGTTACTGCTGTTGAGTGGCTGTGGTTTCCATTTTGCCAATCAAGGTGGAATTGAGCCGGCATTTCAAACCATGAAATTGCAGAGCAGTGATCCTTACGGCTATTTGAGTCGGGAAGTACGCAATCAGCTTCACCTGCATCAAGTGAAGCTGGTGGAACAAGGTGAAGTGCCGGAACTGAGAATGAAAAATAGCCAAATTAGTTCCGCTGTAGTTTCGGTATTTAAGCAGGGACGAGAAGCCGAGAAACTGCTGACGTTGAATTTGTCTGCCAGTTTATACGTTCCGGGACGTGGTGAATTTCCAATCAACATCAGAAACACTCGCACTTTCTTTGATGATTCCCGCGCAGCTTTGGCTAAATCAGCTGAACAAGATGCCATTTATAACGACATGCGTGCACAAGCTGCCCGTCAGTTGATGATCAAAATCATCAGCTTGCAAAATCAGCTAGCGGTAAAATAAGCATAATGAAGGTTGGCAGGCGGTGAAAAGAGTAACGGCAGCGCAGCTGGCAACCGCACTTCAGCAACAGTTGGCTTGTTGTTACCTGTTGCAGGGGCAGGATTGGTTGTTGCTAGACGAATCACGCCAAGCAATTAAAGCGGCAGCGAAAACCCAGCATTTTGATGAGGTTTTACCGCTTTCAATTGATAATGCTACCGATTGGGATGCACTGTATCAAGCCTGCCAATCGCGCGGGCTTTTTTCAGATAAGCTCTTGATGATATTGCTGCTGCCAGACAACATCAGCCAAACGTTGCAGAAAAAACTGCTGCACTTAATCAGTCTATTACACTCCGATATTTTATTGCTGCTGCAAATTCCTCGTTTCAACTTGCAAATTGAAAAACAGACCTGGTTTGTGGCGCTGAACGAATATGCGGCACAGCAGACAACAAGTGCGGTATTGGTTAATTGCCAAACGCCAAGCTTGGAGCAGCTTCCTGCGTGGCTGCAACAACGGGCAAAAACTTTGGAGCTGAGCATTGAACAAGAGGCTCTGCAACTGCTGTGTTATAGCTATGAAAGCAATCTACTGGCGCTAAAACAGATTTTGAATTTATTGAAACTGTTATATCCCGACGGCAAATTGAGCTACCCTAGAGTCAAAGCCTGTGTGGAACAATCCTCGCTGTTTACCCCTTATCAGTGGTTGGATGCGCTGCTGGAAGGTAAAACCAAAAGAGCGGTCCGGATTTTACATTCGTTGCAAAATGAAGAGGTACAGCCGTTGATTTTGCTGCGGAGTGCACAAAAAGAGCTGACCACCATTTTGCAACTCTGTTCTAGCCAAAGTGCGGTTGATAGCAGTCAACCTTTGCCAACTCAACAATTGCGCCAACAATTTGACCGTTTACGGATTTGGCAGAATCGTAGGATTTTGTTCACCCAAGCAATCCGGCGTATGCGTTATGCTGATTTATACCGATTATTGCAGAAACTAGCGGAGATCGAACGCCAGCTCAAACGTGACTTTGATGCGGATGTTTGGCCGCAGTTACAAGATTTCAGCCTATTATTCTGCAAGCATTAAAAATCGGCTGACCGCACTTTTACCACAAGCTTACATTTAATTTGACAAATCCCCTTTACCTCGCCATTTTTCCGAGACTTTTTGTTAACTGGATCACAAAAATAAAAAATTAACTAAAACGTTTTAGTTCATGTGTAGCCTAACTAAAACGTTTTAGTTAAAATCTTGATCAGATCATAAACTATCGGTGAAATAACAGGAGATGCAGATGGATTTTGTCAAAATTGCAACCCAAGTGATTGAAAAACTGGGTGGAAAAGAGAATATCAGTGCTTTGGCACACTGTGCAACCCGACTGCGGATTGTCTTGAAAGATGAAAGTGCGGTCGATAAAGAAGCGATTGAAAATATTGACGGCGTAAAAGGTCAGTTTTCGGTTGCCGGGCAATATCAAATCATTTTTGGTTCAGGCACGGTGAATAAAGTCCATGCGGAAATGAGCAGTATGTTAGGCATGGGCGATATGACGAAGAGCGATGTCGCCGCTGCCGGCGCACAAAACCAAAATCTGCTGCAACGTTTGGTCAAAGGCTTAGCCGATATTTTCGTGCCGATTATTCCGGCAATCGTCGCTGGCGGTTTGTTAATGGGGCTTGCCAATGTGTTTATGGCAAAAGACCTGTTTGTGGAAGGGATGTCATTGGTTGACACGCACCCTGAACTGACAGATTTGGCAGCAATGATCAACACTTTTGCTAACGCACCGTTTGTTTTCCTCCCGATTTTGATTGCATTCTCGGCAACGCGCAAATTCGGCGGTAATCCGTTTCTAGGAGCGGCACTGGGCATGTTGTTGGTGCATCCGGATTTGGTCAACGGCTGGAATTACACCAGCGTGGTAGCAGAAGGCAAACTGGCTTACTGGAATATTTTTGGTTTCAGCATTGAGCGTGTTGGTTATCAAGGTTCGGTGTTGCCGGTATTGGTCGCCTCTTGGATTCTTGCGACCTTAGAAAAAGCATTACGTAAAGTCGTGCCGTCGGTGCTGGATAATCTGCTAACGCCATTGTTGGCGCTATTCATTGCCGGATTACTAACCTTTAGCTTTGTGGGGCCAATCACCCGTGAAGTCGGTTTCTTACTGGGCGCGGGTTTGACTTGGCTATATGATACTGCAGGCTTTATCGGTGGTGCGCTGTTCGGTGCCTTGTATGCGCCGATTGTGATCACTGGGATGCACCAAACCTTTATCGCCATTGAAACTCAGTTGTTAGCAGATTTTGCCACCACCGGTGGAACCTTTATTTTCCCGATTGCGGCAATGTCAAATATCGCACAGGGTGCTGCTTGTTTGGCGGTGTTTGTGATTATGAAAGATGTAAAAACCCGTGGGATTGCCTTGCCGTCAGGGATCAGTGCCTTATTGGGTATCACTGAGCCTGCGATGTTTGGGGTGAATCTGCGTTATCGCTACCCGTTTATCGGCGCAATGGTTGGTGCCGGTTGTGCCAGTGCCTTTGTCGCCCTGTTCAATGTTAAAGCACAAGCGCTAGGTGCGGCGGGCTTACCTGGCATTATCTCGATTAAACCGAACGATATCAGTATGTATGTGATTGGCATGCTAATCTCTTTTGTGGTAGCTTTCTCGGTGACTGTGATTTTGGGTAAAAGAGCGCAAAAGAAACAGCGAGCTAATTAACTTGTGCTAATCTTGCCCGAAACAAAAACCAACCAAATGAAAGTGCGGTTGGTTTTTTGTTTACTGCGCGGCAAACGGCTGGCGGAGCGGGTGAAAATATGCTAGTTTGGCAAAGCTTATTTTGATAAACCAACCTGATAAAAATATATATTATGAGTGACGAACAGATAACGAACGATAATCAAGAGCAAAGCTCGAAAAAAGGATTTTTCCAATCACTATTCAGCGGCTTGTTTCAAGGGGAACTGAAAAACCGAGAAGAACTGGTTGAGGTGATTCGCGATTCTGAGCAAAATGAGTTGATTGACCAAGATACCCGCGAAATGATTGAGGGTGTGATGGAGATCTCCGAGCTGCGGGTGCGTGATATTATGATCCCTCGCGCGCAAATCGTGTTTATCAACAAAGAGCAGTCATTGGATGCGTGCTTGGACGTGATTATTGAGTCGGCGCATTCACGCTTTCCGGTGGTGAGTGATGAACGTGACAATGTAGAGGGTTTGCTGTTGGCAAAAGATCTGCTGCCGTTTTCTCGCACTAATGCGGCGGAATTTGATATGTCTTCGGTGTTGCGCCCGGCGGTGATTGTGCCGGAGAGCAAACGGGTTGATCGCATGCTGAAAGAGTTTCGTTCCGAGCGTTTTCATATGGCGATTGTGGTTGATGAATTTGGGGCAATTTCAGGTTTGGTGACGATTGAAGATATTTTGGAGCAGATTGTCGGCGATATTGAAGATGAATTTGACGAAGAAGAAGCGGCGGATATTCGTCAGCTGTCACGCCATGCCTATGCAATATCAGCCTTGACGGATATTGAGGATTTTAATGAGAAATTCGGCACGCATTTTGATTCGGAAGAGGTTGACACTATTGGCGGTGTGATTATGCAGGCGTTTGGTTATCTGCCGAGCCGTGATGAGGAGATCGAGCTGGAAGGGTTGCTGTTCAAAGTGGTCTCCGCCGACAGCCGTAAAATTATTCAACTTCGCCTTAGAGTGCCTGATCAAGTCGAAGAGGATTCCTCATTTCTTGAAAATGTATAACTTGCTATGCAGACATTTTATTCTCACCCCATGATAAAA
This sequence comes from Testudinibacter crocodili, assembly GCF_006228025.1. Classification (NCBI taxonomy): domain Bacteria; kingdom Pseudomonadati; phylum Pseudomonadota; class Gammaproteobacteria; order Pasteurellales; family Pasteurellaceae; genus Testudinibacter; species Testudinibacter crocodili. Next base: position 5,045 of record NZ_VDHF01000045.1, on the reverse strand, counting down.
ATACTTTTCGCATTAATATTGGGGGCAAGCGGTGTGCTTGCTTTCTCGCCTTTTGATTATTGGCCAATGGCGTATGTCAGCGTCATCGGTCTGCTTTTTTTTGCCACTCAAAGCTCGCGCAAAACCGCACTTTATACCAGCTATTTTTGGGCGTTAGGTTTTTTTGCTTTTGGTATTAACTGGATCCACGTTAGTATTAATCTGTTTGGTGGTGTGCCGTTAATCCTCAGCTATCTAGCGGTGTTGTTGCTGGCGGCTTACTTATCATTATATCCTCTATTATTTGCTTATTTGATCCAGCGTTTTCAGATTAAAAGTGCGGTCGTGTTTGCGATTTTATGGACCTTTACTGAGTTTTTGCGCGGTTGGGTAATGACTGGATTTCCTTGGTTACAGTTCGGCTATTCTCAAATCGACAGCCCTTTTTACGGCATTGCCCCGCTGTTTGGGGTGCAGGGGCTGACTTTTTTTGTGGTCTGGATTGCAGCGTTGCTGTTGAATAGCGCCAAAGCCGGATGGAATCGCACTGACCGCACTTTAACATTGGCTATCAGCTCGTTTCTGATGGCGTTCGGTTTAGCTTTCGCCGCATTTTACGCCGGTGGAAAAATCAGTAGTGAAGAGCAGAGCAGCAGTTCAGCTAAGGCACTGACAATCACCTTGGTGCAAGGCAATATTGAACAAAATCTAAAATGGGATCCGAACTATTTCAGCAATACGATTAACATCTACCAAACGTTGATCGCACCGCATTTGGGCAACAGCGATTTGATTATTCTACCGGAAGCATCGATTCCGACGCTGGAAAATCAGGTACAGCCACTGTTGCAAAACTGGCAGGCGGCAGCACACAACAGCGGTAGCGAAATCATTGTTGGTACGGTCTATCACGATGAAACTCAAAATCGTTTTTACAATTCCGCGATTGTGTTGGGCGATCCGCATAATCCTTATCAGTTAACAAATACTAACCGTTATAACAAACACCATTTGGTGCCGTTTGGCGAATATGTACCGCTAGAAAACCTGTTGCGACCATTAGGCAGCATGTTTAATTTACCGATGTCAAATTTTAAACAAGGGGATTACCTGCAAGCACCGCTTACTGCTAAGGGGATTAAACTGGCGAGTGCGATCTGCTATGAAATCGTCTTGGGCAATCAGTTGCAGCAAAATCTGGCTAACGCTAATAGTGATGTTATTTTGACGATTTCTAATGACGCTTGGTTTGGCGACTCGATCGGGCCGTGGCAGCATTTTCAAATGGCAAGAATGCGCGCGCTAGAAAACGGCAAAGCAGTGATTCGTGCCACTAATACCGGTATTACCGCATTTATCGGTAACCAAGGACAAGTGTTGCAGCAAGCGCTACAATTTGAAGCGACAACGTTAACGGCTGAATTAAAATTAGAAGCCATTACCACACCGTATAGCGTGTTTGGTGATAAACTGCTGTATTTGCTGTCGGTGATATTATTGCTATTTAATATTTTGACCGCACTTTTACGCCGCAAACTACAACAATTAGCTACGCTGAAGGCTGAATAGGGAAGTGATAGGCGCTGTCACTAAATACGGGCAGCGCTATTCTCGGAAGAGGCTTAACGACTGCGGAAAATAATACGCCCTTTAGTTAAATCGTAAGGTGTCAATTCAACGGTAACCTTATCACCGGTTAAAATACGAATATAGTTTTTGCGCATTTTGCCGGAAATATGTGCCGTCACCACGTGACCATTTTCCAATTCAACACGAAACATCGTGTTTGGCAGAGTATCTAAAATCGTTCCCTGCATTTCTATGCTATCTTCTTTAGCCATTCCTTCCTCTGAAATTTTACTGAATTTTTATTGGTATGAGACGGTTGACACCGCACTTAATGTCTTGGAAGCGCTTTGTTACCGTAACAAAGCGCAGATTATACCTGCATCAGGCGGATTCGGAAAGTTTTTTTAAATATTGATGATTTCCCTGTTTTGTTTTAAATAAGAATAACAATCATTTGGTGTGAAAATATAAATACAAAAAAATTGTTATTTTTTTAATTTCTTCTAAAATGAGAAAGATTTATCCGCAATTAATTTGAGTTTATTAAGAGAATGGAGTTTTTCGACAGGATATCGTTGATAACATTCTATTTATAATACTTTTAAAGGATTTTTATGAAAATTTTAGTTACCGGTGGTGCCGGTTTTATCGGTTCGGCGGTTGTTCGCCATATTATTCAAGAGACCGCGGATAGTGTCATCAATCTGGACAAATTGACCTATGCCGGCAATTTGGAGTCCCTCGAGCAAATCGCAGCAAATCCACGTTATGTTTTTGAGCAAGCAGATATCTGTGACAAAACCGCACTTGAACGTATTTTTCAGCAACATCAACCTGATGCAGTGATGCACTTGGCAGCGGAAAGCCATGTTGACCGTTCAATTGATGGGCCGGCAGCATTTATCGACACCAATATTGTCGGCACTTATACTTTGCTGGAGGCTGCCAGAGCCTACTGGAACGGACTAGAGGCGGCTAAAAAACAGGCTTTCCGTTTTCACCATATTTCTACCGATGAAGTGTATGGCGATTTAGAGGGAACGGACGATCTGTTCAGCGAAACTACGCCTTATTCGCCTAGCAGTCCGTATTCTGCCTCCAAAGCGGCGAGCGATCATCTGGTGCGGGCTTGGTTAAGAACCTACGGCCTCCCGACCATTGTCACCAACTGCTCGAATAACTATGGTCCATACCATTTCCCGGAAAAATTGATCCCCTTGATGATTTTAAATGCATTAGAAGGCAAACCGCTGCCGGTTTATGGCAACGGCATGCAAATTCGTGACTGGCTGTTTGTGGAAGATCATGCGCGGGCGTTATATAAAGTGGTGACCGAAGGAAAAATCGGCGAAACCTACAACATTGGCGGGCACAACGAAAAAGCCAATATCGAGGTGGTAAAAACTATCTGCAACTTGTTGGAAGAATTGGTGCCTAATAAACCACAAGGGATCGATCGTTATCAAGATTTGATCACTTATGTCACCGATCGTCCTGGGCATGATGTGCGTTACGCCATCGATGCCGCAAAAATCGGGCGTGAACTGGGCTGGCAACCGCAGGAAACCTTTGAATCCGGTATCCGTAAAACCGTGACGTGGTATCTCAACAATGAAAAATGGTGGAGCCGGGTGCTAGACGGTTCATATAGCTTGCAACGTTTGGGTACAAAAGCATAAATAAAAATATAAAGAGGCTTGACTTGATATGAAAGGGATTATTCTCGCCGGTGGATCCGGCACGCGCCTGTATCCGATCACGCGCGGCGTTTCTAAGCAATTGTTGCCGGTTTATGATAAGCCGATGATTTATTACCCACTGTCGGTGCTGATGCTTGCCGGTATCCGAGATATTTTGATTATCACCACTCCGGAAGATAACGACAGTTTTAAACGCTTGCTCGGTGATGGCAGTGATTTTGGTATCAACTTGCAATATGCCATTCAGCCGAGCCCGGATGGCTTGGCGCAGGCTTTTATTATCGGAGAGGATTTTATCGGGCAAGACAGCTGCTGTTTAGTGCTGGGCGACAATATTTTCTTCGGGCAATCCTTCACCCCATTATTACAAAAAGCAGTCGCCAGAACCAACGGCGCAACGGTGTTTGCCTATCAAGTAAAAGATCCGGAACGTTTCGGGGTGGTCGAGTTTGATCAACACTACAAGGCTTTATCCATCGAAGAAAAACCGCAAGTACCAAAATCCGATTGGGCGGTCACCGGCTTATATTTCTATGATAACCGAGTGGTAGAGCTCGCCAAACAAGTCAAACCATCCGCCCGTGGCGAATTGGAAATTACCACCTTAAATGAAATGTACCTCAACGACGGCTCTTTAAATGTCCAATTGTTAGGACGGGGTTTTGCCTGGTTAGACACCGGTACTCATGAAAGTTTGCACGAAGCCGCTTCGTTTGTACGCACCATTGAAAATATCCAAGGCATGCAAGTCGCTTGTTTGGAAGAAATTGCCTGGCGACAAGGCTGGTTAACCGATCAACAGCTGACCGCACTTGCCAAACCGATGAGTAAAAATGAATATGGACAGTATTTGTTGCGGTTGGTGAGAGATTGATCATTTGATTAAAAAGAGTTTTTATTTAACAGAGAGTAATAGAGTCATGACAAATATTATTGATGTTGCTGTTTCAGAAAATCGAAAGCCTGATGAAATTGATCTTTTGGAGTTATTGAGATTGATTTGGCGTAAAAAATGGTGGGTGGTATTATCAACAATTATATTTACTGTCGTTGCGGCAGTCTATGCTTTCACTGCAAAAGAGGAATGGACTTCCTCTGCATTGGTCAAGCAACCGCAGGTTTCAGAGTTGGGTAATTATTTATCATTACAGAATGAATATGCGAATATTATACAAAATCAAGCATTTAGTGCAGAAAAATTATCTACGGAGCTATTTGATCAATTCAGCACGTTGTTGTTTTCTAATGATATTAAGCGCCAATTTTTTGAACAATCTGAATGGTATATTCAATCTATTTCTGATAAAGACAGTGTAGCAAAGCAGCGATTTTTAGCTGATTTGTTGCAAAGGTATTTGCAAGTTGCTAGACCTGATTTAAAGAAAAATCCTAATGCAATTGGAATTACGATTAGTTTTGCTGCTGAACTTCCTAGTGATGCACAGTACGTTTTGACGGCTTATATTGAATTTGTAAATAAGAAGGTTTTAGTCGCACAGCAGCAAGATTTTATTTCCAGATTAGAACAACAAGTTAATACACTTAACTTTCAAAAAGATCAATTAGAGCAAAAGACTAAGATTACTCGGCAGGAACAATTGAATAATTTGGCGAATGCACTTAGCATAGCTAAAAATGCCGATATCGTAGATTATTTTAATGGTACTTTAGCGTCAAATCAGGGCTCATTAGAAATTTTACTTGGTAAAGATGATTCTAAATTTAAATTAAATGATAATTCATATCTTTTTATGCAAGGTGAAAAATACTTACAGGCACAGCTAGATACATTAAAGG
>NZ_VDHF01000044.1:0-23534 GCF_006228025.1 Testudinibacter crocodili | reverse complement strand
AAGATCAACAGACCCTAGGTTTTAAAAATAAAAATGTGGTATCAATTGTGTGGCATTTATAGCAAATATTTTCCGAAGTTTAAATAGCTAATCCGGATCTTTGCTGATATTCTGCTGAGAATTGCTGATCTTTTGCGAAGAAGCGATTAAAATGTATGAATTTTGTTAGCATTAAGGTAAAAGGGAGTTATAGCGCGTGCCGGTGCGGGGAGTAAACAACGCTAGAGATTTTTTGAGATATGCGATGACGCTGAGTTTATCGCTTGTTTTGGCATTTGTTTTGCTGAGTTATCCTGAATCCAGCTATGCCAACCAGCAGGATCTGTCTAAAATTCAACAGCAAATTAAACAGCAGCAACAACAGCTTGCACAGCAGCGCCAAGAGCAAAACCGCTTGCAACAAGAATTGAAAAAACAAGAAAATAGTATCAATAATGTCTTGGGCGAACTACGTAAAACTGAGCAGGATCTTGGTAGCCTACGGCAAAATATCCGCGAAACAGACAAACAAATTGCCCACTTAGAAAAACAACTGGCAACACAAAAGCAGAAATTGGCGGAGCAGTTGGATTCAGCCTATCGGGCGGGTTTGAATCCGTCGGTTATTGAAAAAATGCTGTCAGAAAAAGCGCAAGAAAGCGATCGGATGTATGCCTATTATCAACAATTTAACCGCACTCGTAGTGAGCTGATCGAATCTATCAAACAAACTCAAGCCAGTCTGGAAAAGCAAAAAGCCGAAGCGCAACAGCAGCAGAAACAGCAGCAAGCGATCCTGAATAAGCAGAAACAGTCGCAATCTTCGCTGCAAAAAACGCAGAATGAACGCAAATCAACTTTGACCAAACTGGATCGGTCGATTAAGCAAGGCGAAAACCGCTTGGAAGTGCTGAAAGAAAATGAAAACAGTCTGAAGCGCTCTATCGCACAGGCAGAACAACGGGCGAGGCAGCGTGAACAGCAAGAGCTTGCCGCTTATCAGAAGAAAAAAGCTGAACAAGAGAAAAAGAGTGATAAGCCGTATCAACCGACTGAAACAGAGAAACAGCTAACCCGTAAAACCAGCGGTTTAGGCGCTGGCAAAAAGCAGTATGCCTTACCGACCAGCGGCAGTATTGCCAACCGTTTTGGCTCGGTACAAATGGGCGAATTGCGCTGGAAAGGTATTGTAATCAACAGCAGCAACGGTGCAGCGGTGCAAGCGATCGCCGATGGGCGGGTGATTTTAGCCGATTGGCTGCAAGGTTACGGCTTAATGGTGGTGGTCGATCATGGCGCCGGTGATATGAGCTTGTATGGCTACAACCAGCGCTTGAGCGTACAAAACGGACAGTTCGTCAAGCGCGGTCAGAAAATTGCCGAAGTCGGCAGCAGCGGCGGACAAGGTAAATCCTCACTCTATTTCGAAATCCGCCGCAAAGGCAACCCAGTCAATCCGCTAAATTGGGTGAAGTGATGGCAAGATTACAAGATAGCCAACAAAATTTTTACGATAAGATTGCCCAGATTTTGCAATCTGCACGCACCCGAATCGTCCAGAGTGTGAATAGCACTATGGTGGCGACTTATTTTGAGATTGGCCGCTTGATTGTTGAGGAAGAGCTGAAAGGAAAACAGCGGGCTGAATACGGTAAAAAAATGATACAGGCGCTATCACAGCGGCTGACAGCAGAATTTGGTAAGGGATTTTCAAAAGATAATCTCAATAATATGCGTAAATTTTATACTATTTATCGTAGCCAAATTGACGAGACACTGTCTAGCCAATTTGTTGTTGGCACAGTCTCTGAACAATTCGACTTGAGTTGGTCTCATTATCTGAAATTAATGCGTATTCAAGATAATGATGAACGGCGCTTCTACGAAATTGAGTCTGCCAAAAATCATTGGAGTTTGCGTGAATTACAACGACAATATGATACCGCACTTTATACACGTTTGAGGTTGAGCAGAAATAAATCGGAAGTGCTGGCTCTATCAAAACAGGGACTGCGTATTGAAAAGGCGCAAGATCTTATCAAAGATCCGTATATTTTAGAATTTATCGGTTTACCGGAAAGTGCGGTTTATTCCGAGAGTGATTTAGAGCAACGGCTGATTGATAAGTTAGAACATTTTTTATTAGAGCTTGGCACCGGATTTACCTTTGTTGCTCGCCAAAAACGAATCACGTTTGATGAAAAACATTTTCGTATTGATTTGGTTTTTTATAATCGTTTATTAAAAGCATTTGTCTTAATCGATCTGAAAAATGGTGAACTAAAACATCAAGATATTGGACAGATGCAGATGTATGTCAATTATTATGACAGGGAAATTCGTTTGGCGGATGAAAATAAAACGATCGGTTTGATATTATGCCAAGATAAAAGCGAAGCGGTGGTGCGTTATACCCTACCGGAAAATAATGAGCAAATTTTTGCCAGCCAATATCAAACAGTGCTACCAAGCAAAGAAAAATTAATTGCGCTATTACAAGAGAAAGAAGATTAAATTTTATTTATGTTAAAAAGGGTATCTCAAACCGCACTTTGTTGTTTTCTACTGCTGTCAGGCAGCGGTTTTGCGGCACGTTTGGCGATTGTGATCGACGATATCGGTTATCGTGCCGACGATCAGAAAATTTATAACCTGCCTAAAGAGATTTCGGTGGCGATTATTCCGTCGGCACCGAATGCGATGGCACGAGCGAAACAGGCAAAGCAACAAGGGCGCGATATTTTGATTCACCAGCCGATGCAGCCGAAAGCCAAGATGAAACTGGAAAAAGAAGGCCTGCTGCTTGGAATGTCCGCTGAACAGGTGGCAAACAATATTGAGTATGCACGGCAAAAAGTGCCGTATGCCATTGGTTTGAACAACCACATGGGTAGCGCTGCTACCGCTGACCGCACGTTGATGACTCATTTAATGCAGCAGTTGCAACGGCACAAACTGTTTTTCCTCGACAGCCGCACCATTGGCAGCAGTGTGGCGACTAAAGTAGCACGAGAAAATGGCGTAGTGGCGTTGGATCGGCATATTTTCTTGGACGACAGCGACGACTACGCCGATGTGCAGCGCCAGTTTAATTTATCGCTGCAATATGCCCGCAAACACGGCACCGCCATTGTGATCGGACACCCACGCAAAAATACGATTCGAGTCCTACAGCAGGGCATTGCCAGTCTGCCGCAAGATATTCAGCTGGTCGGCATGGGCAGCTTATGGCGCAATGAGAAAGTGATTCCGCCGAAACCGTTTATTTTGCTGTTTAACGATTTACCGGCTTCGACCTCGGTTGCGCCTTTTATCAAGTATCCGCTGTTGCGTGGTGTGCCTGAATAAGACGTTGCTGAGCTATGGACACGGGTTGCTGATCTCTGCGTGCACCGCATTGATTTGTGCCAATGTCTCTTCGCTTAACCGCACGTTGATGCTGGCAATGTTTTCGGCAAGCTGTTCGAGGTTGGTGGCGCCGATAATATTGCTGGCGACAAAGCGTTGTTGGTTAATAAATGCGAGTGAAAGTGCGGTCAGGCTGATGCCGGCTTGTTCCGCAATCGCCGCATAACGTTCCACTGCTTCAAAGGCTTTTGGTTTGTTGTAGCGTTTAAAGCGTTCAAACAGGGTTAAACGTGCGCTTGGTGGCCATGGCTGAGTGCGGTATTTGCCGCTCAACATGCCGAATGCCAACGGTGAATACGCCAGCAAACCGACCTGTTCACGCAATGAAATTTCACTGAGACCGACTTCGTAGCTGCGGTTCAGCAAATTATACGGATTTTGCACCGACATCACTTGCGGTAAGGCGTGTGCTTTGTGCAGTCGCAAGCACTCCATCACGCCCCACGGGGTTTCATTCGACAAGCCAAAATAACGGATTTTGCCTTGCTGTTGCAGGGTTTGCAGTGCTTCTAAGCTCTCTTGCAATGGTGTGATATCCTCTGCTTCATCCAGTGCACTCAGCCCTAGTTGTCCGAAATAATTCACCTGCCGTTCCGGCCAGTGCAGTTGATACAGATCCAAATAGTCGGTTTGCAGCCGTTGCAGACTGGCATCACAGGCGGCGAAGATTTGTTGTTTGCTGAAGCGCGAACCGCCGCGGATATAGTGCTGATTATCATTGCCACGTGAAGGGCCTGCGATTTTGCTGGCAAGAATCAAATTCTGGCGCGGCTGTTTTACTAACCAACTGCCGATAAATTGCTCGGTTTTGCCATAGGTGCTGTGATTCGCCGGCACCGGATACATTTCGGCGGTATCAATAAAATTGACACCTTGCGATACGGCATAATTCAGTTGCTGGTGGGCATCCGCCTCGCTGTTTTGTTCGCCAAAGGTCATCGTGCCCAAACAGATTGCACTGACTTGCAGATCGCTGTTGCCTAATTGTCGATATTGCATTTTGCTTTCCTTACTTTGTTTTTTACTGAATAACCACCAAACTATAACAAATCTGTTTTACTTTTGTTGTGCTTTTTGCAGTGCAATGGCAAGTGCCGGGGCAGCGGAGCTGCCGTGGTTGGTGTTGGCAATCAAGATAAAGCGGCTATTGATACCGTCTCGTTGCAAAATAGTATTCAATTGTTCAACAGTCAGTCCTTTGCGGCGCTGTAAAATCCGTGCTCGTCGTGTCGGGTCTCGCTGCGGGTCGGCATTCGGATTTTGTTCGTATTCGCTTAAGGTTAGTGTCACTGATCTGGGTTTAGTTAGAAAAACAGCGGGTTTCTGTTGCAAAAGCGCTCCATCTCCCCACCAAAGTGATGGACTGGCGAGAACATACTCATCAAAGCGCTGTGGTTGCTGAAACAGGCTAAACAGCCCGAACAAACCGCCAAACGAATGTCCGAAAAAGATTTGCTTCATCGGCGTGGCAGTATTGTGGCTAACTTGCGTTATAAAGTGCGGTTGCAGTTCATCGCTGAAAAAACGTAAAAAGTCTGCGGCGCCGCCACCTTGTTGAAATTCGGCTCCGCTCGTGGCAAAGGTGTAATCTCTGGTGCGTTCGGCAACGGCGTAAGCCTCCGTGGTCGGATAGCCGACGGCGATAATGGTCGGTAGCGGCAGGGTGGGGTCAATCATTTGCAATGCCAGCGGAAAATGGGCATTGCCGTCGAGCAGATATAAAATTTTAGCGCTCTTGTGCTGTTTTGGTGTGGCGATAAACAGGCGGTAGTGTTTTCCTTCAAAAGTGCGGTCTTGCGTGCTGAGGGTGAATAGTGTCTGTAGATTTTGAACCGCACTTTTGTTGTTGCTGTGTGCGGTTGGCGTGGTTTGGGGGGACGTTGTGGTCATGTTGCAACCTGTTATGCCAAAAAGGATTAAACAAAGATAAAACAGTTTTTTCATATGGTTAAACACTCAAATGAAGTTATTGTGCAAGTTTTAATAAATCGTAAAAAATAATAATAACAATTATCATTGACTTAAATCAAATAATTCCTTTATGATATTTTTATTAATTTAGTCGGAAAAGTGATTTTTTACATTTCGCTTTGTACAAATTTTTTAAATAAAATCAAGCCTAAGGAACCTTAATTATGCTATTTGTTAAAAATAAAATTACTGTTGCTATTTTGTTGGTCTCTAGCTCGTTAGTGTATGCTGATCAGCAGTTGGAACAAATTAATGTGACTGCTGAACAACAGCTTAAACAATCTTTAGGAGTGAGTAAGCTGTCAGCGGAACAGATCAGCAAAAGTGCGGTGACCAATGATATCTCGGAACTGGTGCGCAAAATGCCCGGTGTTAATTTGACCGGCAATACCGCGACTGGACAGCGTGGTAATAACCGCCAGATTGATATTCGTGGTATGGGACCGGAAAATACCCTGATTTTAATTGATGGCAAGCCGGTGAGTTCGCGTAACTCGGTGCGTTACAGCTGGCGTGGACAGCGAGATACCCGTGGCGATTCCAATTGGGTGCCGGCAGAGGAGATCGAATCAATCGAAGTGTTGCGTGGTCCGGCAGCCGCACGTTATGGTTCTGGCGCGGCAGGTGGGGTGGTGAATATTACGACCAAAAAAATCAGTGAAAAATTAAGCGGCGCTTTGACTTATTACACTAACCAGCCTTTCGATCGCAAAGAAGGTGCCACTCATCGGGTTGGTTTCAACCTGAACGGACCACTGGCAGATGATGTATTGTCGTTTCGTCTATACGGTAGTGCCAACAAAACCGATGCCGATGCACAGGATATCAATACGTTGCAAAACGGCTCGAATGCGGCAGGTAGAGAGGGCGTGCGTAACCGTGATATTGCCGGACGGCTTGCTTGGAAAATCAACCCGCAACAGTTGGTTACCGTCGATGCCTCCTATAGCCGTCAAGGTAATATTTATGCTGGTGACACCCAGCATAACAACCCGACGGAATTAACTGAAAATTTATACGGTAGCGAAACCAACCGCATGTATCGTCGCAACTACTCGATTATGCACCAAGGTGATTGGTCTTGGGGAACCAGCAAATTGACCGGCAGTTATGAGTACACCACCAATAGCCGCTTGTTAGAAGGGTTAGCCGGTGGTCCAGAAGGGCGGATTAGCGAGTTAAGTTATGATGACAGTAAACTAAAAAATTCCCGTTTGGCAGGTGAAATCAGCGTGCCGTTTGAATGGGGCGTGCCGCAAGTGGTTACGTTTGGTGCTGAATTTAATCACGACAGCTTGCAAGATCCGGCATCAATGCGGCAAACGTTTGCCGATCGTGCGATTTTTGTTGGCTTGGAAAATTTGGATAAAGGCAAAACGGCGCAAGACAATTTCTCCGCATTTGTGGAAAATAATCTGTTGTTGAGTGACAAAATCAATTTAATTCCGGCGGTACGCTTTGACCGCAATAGCCGTTCTGGTAGCAAAGTGAGTCCGGGCTTGAATGCGTTTTATCACTTGAATGATAATTGGACGCTGAAAGGCGGGGTGGCGCAGGCGTATAAAGCACCGAATTTATATCAAAGCACGCCGGGATATTTGTTGTTTACCCGTGGCAACGGTTGCCCGATTGGTAATGCGACCCAGTGTTATTTGATGGGGAATGACAATTTAAAACCGGAAACCAGTATCAACAAAGAGCTGGGCGTGGAATATAATTTGCGTGATTGGAGCGCTTCTTTTGCGTGGTTCCGCAATGATTACCGTCATAAAATTGCAGCCGGCAAGGAGTTTGTGCAAAGTGTCAACGGTTATCAATTGCTGGAATGGACAAACGTTCCAAGAGCGGTGGTTGAAGGTTTGGAGGGCAGTTTCACTGTGCCGCTCACGGAAGATTTGAAATGGAGCAACAACTTCACTTATATGCTGCAAAGCAAGGATAAATCGACTGGCAATCCGTTGTCGATTATCCCGAAATATACCATCAACACCTTCCTTGATTGGCAGATCACACCACAATGGGATACACAATTGAGCGCTACGTTTTATGGACGGCAAAAACCACGCCAATATGCGGAAAATCGCACTGAAGCCGGTATGAATACTACTGGGGATATTTTGGATACCAGCACCGCAATTGGTAGCTATACACTGGTTGGCTTGAACACCGGTTATAAAATCAACAAAAATATTGATGTGCGGCTTGGGATCAATAATATCTTTAACAAAAAACTGTATCGCAGTGGCGCCGGTGCTGCAACTTACAATGAAAGCGGCACAGCAGTTTACGGCAAGTTAAGTGTGAGTTTTTAGCAGCACTGAAAGTATGAAAAAGGCGGAATGTTCCGCCTTTTTCTGTTAATGCCAGCTGGGTTATTTTTCGCTGTTGACCGCACTTTGTTCCGTTTGCGTTGCTGTGCGTTGCGGATCGCTCGGTTTACGGCGTTTACCAATATTTTTGCTGTCGCGGTGGCGCACTTTGACTTTTTTCTTCTCTTGTTGTTTTTCGGCTTTTTTCTCTTTTAAACGGGCTTTCTGTTTTTTACTGACACTTTTTTGATCGCCGTCTTTAGGTGGATTGGTGCGAGGTTCCAGCCCCTCGACAATGCGGGATTTTAACGCTTCGTTGGTGTAGCGGCGGATTTTGCCTAATAGTTTATAATCGTGTCCTTCCACCAATGAAATTGCATTGCCTTTTTTACCGGCACGGGCGGTGCGTCCGATTCGGTGCAGATAGGTATCGGCACTGTACGGCAGATCGTAGTTGAAAATGTGGCTGATATCCTCAATGTCGATGCCGCGTGCAGCCACGTCGGTCGCCACTAAAATCGTCACCACACCGTTTTTCAGTTTATCAATCGCATTGTTGCGCTGGGTTTGCGCCATTTCCCCTTCCAAATAGGTGCTGCGAATCCCACGTTTGCGTAGGTTCTCCGACAGTTCGCGCACGTCTTCACGTTTGCGTACGAATACAATGCCACGTTCAACTTCTTCGTTTTCAATCAGGCGTGCCAACAATTTGAATTTATGCTCTTTGCTGTCGGCATGGTACATCCATTGTTGGATTTTTTTGCGCTCACGGCGGCTCGGATCGGCGTCAATTTGTACCGGTTCATTCAAAATCCGCTCGGCAAAATCGAGCAACAGCTCGCCCTCTAAAGTAGCGGAAAATAGCAGGGTTTGGCGGCGCCAGCGGGTTTCGGCAGAAATGGTTTCGGCATCTTGTCCGAAGCCCATTTGCAGCATGCGATCCGCTTCGTCGAAAATTAGGATTTCCACCGCGCGGCAATCAAAATTTTCTTCTTTGATGTATTGCAGCAGCCGTCCCGGTGTAGCGACTACAATATCTTGATTCTTATTGAAAATTTCGCCGTGATTTTGATAAGCCACACCGCCGGTGATGGTGGCGATGCTGAGTTTAGTATATTTCGCTAACTCTTTGGCTTGCTCCGACACTTGCATTGCCAATTCACGGGTCGGGGTCAGCACCAACACACGAGGGGCGCCCGGTTTGCGGCGAGGGAAATCCAACAGATGCTGAATCGCCGGCAGTAAAAATGCCGCCGTTTTGCCGGTGCCGGTCGGGGCAGAGCCGAGAATATCACGTGCTTCCAAAGCGTGCGGAATCACTTCCGCTTGAATCGCCATCGGGCGCGAGTAGTTTTTATCGCGCAGGGCTTTCAGCAGTTCGGGTGCTAAATCAAATTCTTCAAAGTGTTGTGCTGTTGTCATAAATTACCTCAATCTTTTTGTGAGCTGATTATAGCCTGTTTTACTTCAGCCGTCTTAAATTTGTCTGTGGTAGAATTGTCCTTTATATTTTTTCTCATTTATCAACAAGGATCTTCGATGTCGGTATTTCGATTTAAACAATTTGCTGTTGCACATGATCGTTGTGCGATGAAAGTTGGTACTGACAGCATTTTGCTGGGGGCATGGGCGGAGATTGTCCAAGTGCGGTCGTTGTTGGATATCGGTTGTGGCAGTGGTTTGTTGGCATTGATGTTGGCGCAACGGTTGGCGCAGCAGGGTGAGGATTATCATATCACAGCCTTGGAAATCGACTCGGTGGCGGCACGGCAGGCAGCGCAAAATGTACGGCAATCAATGTGGGCGCCGCGAATAGAAGTGATTAATCATGATCTTTTTGATTATGTAAGACAGGTCAAACCGCACTTTGATCTGATTATTGCTAATCCGCCGTATTTTCATAGTGGTGTGGAATGTCGTGATTCGCAACGGCAGACGGCGCGTTATATTGCGCAACAAGGACATCTGGCTTGGTTGTTGGCGGCGCAGGGCATGTTAAATCCCCGTGGTAAAATAGCGTGGGTGTTGCCATATGACATGGCACGGAGTTTACAACAACAATTGTCGAAAACCGCACTTTATTGTGCCAAATGGGTTGACGTTATCACCAAGCAGGGCAAAGCGCCGCAGCGGGTTTTACTGGAGTTTAGATTGTTACCTGAAAGTGCGGTTAAGCCGCAAACAGAACGCAGTGAAATCATGATTTATCAGGCGGATAATCAATATCATCCTGATTTTATTAACTTAACCAACGCATTTTATCTAAAATTCTGATACCGCACTTTGCTTTTGCTTACACGGGCAAAGTGCGGTCAACTGTGTGAAGCCTAAATCCAATTTTCTAATTTAAGCGTCGTAACTCGTTGAAACTCTTTGGTGTTGTTAGTGATCAGCGTGCAGTCGAGCGCCAGCGCTTGTGCGGCAATCAGCATATCTAAACTGCCGATCAGTTGTCCACTCTTTTCCAGATTATGCCGCAGTTGTGCGTAATGCCAGATGGCTGATTCTCCCAACGGTATAATGTCCAGTGGTGTCAGGAATTTTTGCAGTGCAATTTTATTTTTTTGCGAGCCTGATTTTTCAACTCCAAACGCCAATTCAGCAGCGGTAATGCTGGATATACAAAGCTCACCTAGACGATAGGTGTTAAATTTTTCAAATACTTGTGGCGGTTTATGGTTGATAATGTAGATACAGATATTGGTATCGAGCATGTACATCAGAGCAATTCCTCTCGCACGGTTGCCGTTTGCTCGGCACGCGTTATTTCAAAATCAGTTTCAAATTCGTCGAGCGCTTCTGCTATCATCTGCCAAGGATTGTCTAACGGCAATAATAAAACACCATTACCGAAATGTTTAATACTGACTTCATCGCCGTCGAAGCGATATTTTTTCGGCAGACGAACCGCCTGGCTGCGACCGGTGGTAAAAATTTTTGCGGTTTCCATTGTATATCTCTCCTTCTGATAGCTATCGATAGTATATATCATATAGTGCGGAAAACAAGCGATGATGAAGCGATGGCAAATGGAATGAGGGTACCGCACTTTGCTTTCCTTAAACGGGCAAAGTGCGGTCTTGAATTAGCGTTGAACTCGGTTTTGTTTGGCGAGCTTGGTCCAGTTGTAATAGCCGTATAACGAGTTGAGCAAATAGGCGGAGTACATCAGGTACATCGCAGTGGTGTCTGCCCACAGGATAATCGAGAGAATGTTGATGATGATCCAGAAGTTCCATTGCTCACGATAGCGCAGGAGCATAAGTATTTGTGCCACCACGACCATGACAGTGGTGACACCGTCCAGTCCGATGGAGTTGCCGTCGGTGGTTTTTAGAAATCCGATAAACAATGCTGAGCCGACCACTATGCAGAACAGTGTGATTAACCAGCCCTGAAAACTCAAGGTTTTCGCCAGCACACTGTCGTTGTTGTCGTTATTGCTCATGTTGGCTTTCCAAAGGAAATAGCCGATAAATTGCGATGGGATATACACATAAAGTGCGGTGCTCATTTCGCCATAAAATTTGTTGTCCCATGATACGTAGAAATAGGTGTAGGCAAAAATCAGCCCGAAGAAATAGTTACTGATTTTTCCTTTACTGACAAATACCACACACAACAAACCGCTGATGCCGGAAATCACCGCCAGTAGTGATTCCGGTTGATAAATATATACGCCGATTTGCAGTGCCAGAAACAGAAAAATCCAGGCGGCTTCAAATTTTGTCCAACCGGAAAACAGTTCGTTTTTGACGAGTGTCAGGTAGTTCATAAATAATCCTTTACATTAACAGACCCTATTGAAAGTTGTTGAATTATAGCTCACCTCTTTTGTAAATCGCCAGTTGAAAAGCGAATTAATCGCCATTGTTGACGTTCATTTTAATAGTTTAATATTTTTTAGCGAAAAAGGTTAAACTAGGCACTGAGTTTCATCTATAATCAGCGCCTTTTTAGTTTGATGAGAGTAAACAGTTAGAGAAAAGATATGACGGCATTTGTAATCGGGCAACGCTGGCTCAGCGAAAGTGAAAACGGATTAGGTTTAGGAATGGTGGTCGGCGTGGATCAACGCACGGTGACATTGTTGTTTCCTGCCGCAGAGGAGCAGCGTGTGTATGCCTTTGCCTCTGCGCCGCTGATTCGGGTGCAGTTTAATCCGGGAGATAGCGTTAAGCACCATCAAGGGTGGCAGTTGCAAGTAGCGGAAGTGCATGAGCAGCAAGGGGTGCTGAGCTATCAGGGGGTGCGCTTGGATAACGGCGAAAGTGCGGTGCTGCGTGAAATGGAACTGGATCACAAAATTTCGTTCAGCAAGCCGCAGGATCGTCTGTTTGCGGCGCAAATCGATCGCAACGAACATTTTAATCTGCGTTATCAAGCGTTAGCACACCAACAAGCACAGTTTCAATCGCCGCTGCGCGGGCTGCGTGGCATTCGCGCTGGGTTGATCCCACACCAACTGCATATCGCCACCGAGGTTGGACATCGGATTGCGCCGCGCGTACTGTTGGCGGACGAAGTCGGTTTAGGCAAAACCATTGAAGCCGGTATGATTTTGCAACAACAACGCTTCAGCGGCAAAGCCGAACGTGTGTTGATTATCGTGCCGGAAAGTTTACAGCACCAATGGCTGGTCGAGATGTTACGCCGTTTTAATCTGCCTTTTTCGCTGTTTGACGAAGCACGCAGTCAGGATTTTGACGCTACCAATAGAGAAAGTGCGGTCGGCGATGAGGTAGAGAATCCGTTTGATACTGAAGCCTTGGTGATCTGCTCGCTGGATTGGCTGGTACAGCAGCCGAGCCGTGCCACCCAACTCGGCGCCAGCCAATGGGATATGCTGATTGTTGATGAGGCGCACCACTTGCAATGGAATGAAAGCCAGCCTAGCGCTGAATATCAACTGATCGAAACGCTGGCACAACAAATTCCGTCGGTGCTGCTGTTGACCGCGACGCCGGAACAGTTGGGGCAAGAGAGCCATTTTGCACGCTTGAAGCTGCTGGATCCGGAGCGTTTTTATGATTATGCGGCGTTTATCGAAGAACAACAGCAGTATCAGCCGGTGGCTGATGCGGTCAATACGTTACTAAATCACGCCGTATTAAGTGCGGTCGAGCAAAACAGCATTGCTGATCTGTTATCCGAGCAAGACATTGAGCCGCTATTTAAAATTATCAACGGCGAGCAATCCTCAACGGAGCAACAAACGGCGGCGCGGCAAGAGCTAATCCGTAGCTTAATTGACCGTCATGGCACCAGCCGAGTGCTGTTTCGCAATACTCGTCAAGCGGTGAAAGGCTTTCCAAACCGCACTTTGCACCAGATTAAACTGGCATTGCCAAAACAGTATCAAAATGCGCTCAAGGTGTGGCAGATGTTGGGCGAGAATGTCGCCGACGACGTGTTGTTTTATCCGGAAATGCTGTTCCAAAAACTGAATCCGAGCGCAGTATGGTGGGATTTTGACCCGCGAATCGAGTGGCTGATCACCTTCCTGAAAAATCACCGTGCTGAAAAAATTTTGCTGATCTGTCAACATGCGAATACCGCGATTCAGTTGGAACAAATTTTGCGTGAAAAAGAGGGAATTCGTGCGGCAGTGTTCCATGAAAAAATGAGCATTATTGAGCGTGACAAAGCCGCCGCCTATTTTGCGCAGCACGAAGACGGCGCACAAATTTTGCTCAGTTCGACCATCGGTTCAGAGGGGCGCAACTTCCAGTTCGCTTCCAATTTGGTGTTGTTCAATCTGCCGACCAATCCTGATCTGTTGGAACAGTGTATCGGGCGCTTGGATCGCATCGGGCAGCAGCACGATATTCAAATCTATGTGCCGTTTTTTGCCGACAGCAGCCAGCAGTTATTGGCGCAGTGGTATCACGACGGTTTGAACGCATTTGAAGAAACCTGCCCGATGGGTGCAGCAATTTTTGCACAACACAAAGTGCGGTTGCAGACATTTTTAACCGAAACGACTGACAGCGACGATTTCGCTCAATTTGTCAAGGTGACCCGCCAGCAACGGGAACAACTGAAATACCAACTGGAACAAGGGCGCGATCGCCTGTTGGAGCTGAATTCCAACGGCGGCGAGCAGGCGCAGCAGCTGGCTGCCGATATTGCGAATGACGATGCGGCTACCGATTTGATTCAATTCAGCTTAAATCTGTTTGATATTATCGGCTTGGAACAGGAAGATTTGGGCGAGAAAAGCATTGTGATCCAGCCGACCGGACATATGTTGGTGCCGGATTTCCCTGGTCTGAAAGAGGACGGCAGCACGGTCACCTTTGATCGCCAGTTGGCGCTTGCCCGGGAAGAATTGGAATTTCTGACTTGGGATCATCCGATGATCCGTAACGGTATTGATTTGATCACGGCGGGTGATATCGGCAAAAGTGCGGTTGCGGTGCTGGTCAACAAAGGGCTGCCGGCAGGAACCTTGCTGTTGGAGTTGATTTATGTGGTGGAAGTACAAGCACCGCCGGCGTTGCAGTTGAATCGTTTTCTGCCACCGACACCGATTCGCCTGCTACTTGACAACAAAGGCAATGATCTGGCGGAGCAAGTGGCATTTGCCGCATTGCAAAGACAGTTGAAGCCAATGGGCAAAAATATTGCCAATAAAATTGTAAAAATGACCCGAAGTGCGGTAGAACAAGGCTTGCAGCAAGGCGAAAAACTGATTGTGGCAAAAGCGCAGCGTTTGATTGACGAAGCAAAAATGAGCGCCGAACAACAATTAAACAGCGAATATCAGCGCCTGACCGCACTGCAAGCAGTGAATAAAAATATCCGCCAAGACGAAGTTATCGCACTGGAACAACTGCAACAGCAGTCGTTACAACAGCTGCAACAAGCCACTTGGCGCTTGGACAGCTTGCGGTTGATTGTCAGTAACAAGGAATAGCGAGAAGGAAACAGCATGGCACTGATTCATTACGATCCGCCGAGCGAGCCTTGGCTGGAGATTGTTTATCAAGATAATTATCTAGCGGCGATCAATAAGCCGAGCGGCTTGCTGTCGGTGCCGGGCAATCGTCCGGAATATCTCGACAGCGCCACTACTCGGGTGCGGCAAAAGTTCGGCTTTGCCGAAGCAGTACACCGTTTGGACATGGCGACCAGCGGCATTATTCTGTTTGCATTAAGCAAAAAAGCCGAACAGGAACTGAAACGCCAGTTTCGTGATCGTGAAACCAAAAAGCACTATCAGGCGTTAGTGTGGGGGCACCCTGAATCCGATGATGGATTTATCAACCTGCCGCTGATTTGCGATTGGGAAAACCGCCCGCGTCAGAAAATTTGTTATCAAAACGGCAAAAGAGCGGTCACCCATTACCAAGTGCTGCAACGCTATCCAAACAACACCGCCCGTGTGCGTCTGACCCCGATTACCGGACGTTCGCACCAACTGCGGGTGCATATGTTGGCGCTCGGACACCCGATTCTGGGCGACAAATTCTACGCCCACCCTGCCGCCAAAGCCCTTGCGCCACGGTTGTGTTTGCACGCTGAATCCTTGACCGTGACCCACCCGATCAGCGGCGAGCCGATAACCTTTGCGGTTGAAGCTGAGTTTTAGTTCCGCAAAGCGGGTAAAATTAGCTGAAATTATACTCAACTTGTATAATTATATATTGTGAGTATAATTTAGTATAATTTTATCCAGTCGGGGGATTTATGCTGATTCGAGATCCACTTTATTTTCACCGCACCACATTGGCGGAAACGCTGTTAGCCAACTTTAAATCGGGTATTTTTCATGCACTTACGCTTTTTGCACCGCGCCGAATGGGAAAAACTCAGTTTTTGCTGAATGATGTCGCCCCGCTAGCAGAGACGCAAGGTTTCAGCGTGTTTTATCACAGTTTTATGGACAGCGATAATGACTTTCGTGCTGCTCTACAACTGTTTTCTGAAAATAAAAACAATAAGGTGAAAGGTTGGTTTTCTCAAATCAAAGGCATCTCGATTGCTGGTAGTGGCGTTGAGCTAAACAAGCAAACGGAAGCTGAGCCGATCAGTCAAATTATCGCTCGTTTGGCAGATGAGAAAAAACCGACTTTATTACTACTCGATGAAATTCAAGAATTGGCGCGCGGTGTGAATAATAGCAATGTGGTCGGTTCGTTACGAACAGGGCTGGATTTATATCGCGATAAAATTAAAGTGATTTTTACCGGCTCATCTACCAATGATTTGCGCGCGATGTTTAATAACGGCAAAGCCCCGTTTTTTCACTTTTCGCATCAAATTGATTTTCCGCCGTTGGGGCGTGATTTTTCCGAGTTTTTAGCGGATATTTACCAGCAGAGAACAGAAGCATTCATCGACAAAACCGCACTTTATCAAACTTTTCTACGTCTGAACCAAACGCCAATGTACTTGCGTCAGATTATTGAACGAATGATTATTAACCCTGCATTAACGCTTGAACAAGCCACTGAAATTCAGCTGACTCAAAGCGGCACCGGTGCCGATTACCACAAAGTGTGGCAAGAATTGACGGCATTGGATCAGCAGTTATTGTTGGCAGTAGCTCAGGGGGAAACCGCACTTTATAGCGAACGTAACCGACATGAACTTGCAAGTAGATTAGGCGTGGCAGAGGTGAAAACCTCATCGATTCAGGGCAGCGTACGTAAGTTAGAAAATCGTGAATTGCTGACCAGAGATACTAAAAATAAGCAGTCTATCAATGAAAGTGCATTTAAAACATGGATTTTAGATCAATCGGTTAGTCAAAATTAGCTAAAATTATACTTGGATCGTATAATTATACTTTCTTCGTATAATTTTCGCTAAAATCAAATAAAAGTGCGGTTTTGCTTGAAGCAACCGCACTTTCGCTGAAAAAACCATTTCCCTTACCTGAAATCCTGTTATAATTATGCTGTATAAATAAACAGTATTCAGCAGGCAAATATGGAATTTTCAGAACTTTTAGACGGTTTAAACGACAAACAGCGGCAGGCGGTGGCGGCGCCGTTGGGCAATTATCTGGTGCTTGCCGGAGCGGGCAGTGGCAAAACTCGGGTGCTGACGCATCGGATTGCCTGGTTGGTCGGGGTAGAAAATGTGCCGGAGTCGCATATTCTGGCGGTGACGTTTACCAACAAAGCCGCTGCCGAAATGCGTCAGCGGATCACCGCTACCTTGCAGCGTGATAACGCCCAATCGCTATTTGGCATGTGGATCGGCACGTTTCACAGCATTGCCAACCGTTTGTTACGCGCTCATTATCCTGATGCCAATCTGCCGCAAGATTTTCAGATTTTGGATTCGGAAGACCAAGTACGGTTGCTGAAACGCTTGCTGAAATTGCACAACTACGACGAAAAAAACTTTCCGCCGAAACAAGCTTGTTGGTACATTAATAATAAAAAAGACAACGGCTTGCGACCACACCAAATAGACGATCATGATGACCGCAGCGAGCGTGAGTGGATTCGGATTTACCAAATTTATCAAGACGCTTGCGATCGTGCCGGCTTGGTGGATTTTGCCGAAATGCTGCTCAGAGCCTATGAGCTGTGGCTGAAAAAGCCGCTGATTTTGCAACGTTATCAACAACGCTTTCAGCATATTTTGGTCGATGAATTTCAAGATACCAACAATATCCAATATGCGTGGATCAAACTGCTTGCCGGAGAGCACGGCAAAGTGATGATTGTCGGTGACGACGATCAGTCTATCTACGGCTGGCGTGGTGCAAAAATCGAAAATATTCAGCGCTTTTTGCAGGATTATCCCAATGCCGAAACCATTCGCTTGGAGCAGAATTACCGCTCAAGCGGCAATATCTTGCAAGCGGCAAACCAATTGATTGCCAATAACAGCGACCGCTTAGGCAAAAATTTGTGGACTGAAGGTGCGCAAGGCGAACCGGTCGGGATCTATTGTGCTTTTAATGAATTGGACGAGGCCCGTTTTGTGGTGTCGCAAATTCAGCAGTGGCAGGAAAAGGGCGGTCAATATAGCGATTGTGCGGTGTTGTATCGCAGCAATAGCCAATCGAGGGTGCTGGAAGAGGCGTTGCTGCAAGCGCAGATTCCATATCGCATTTACGGCGGAATGCGCTTTTTTGAACGGCAAGAGATCAAAGATGCGTTGGCATATCTGCGCTTGATTGCCAACCGCAATGACGATGCCGCTTTCGAGCGGGTGGTGAACACCCCGGCACGTGGCATTGGCGACCGCACTTTGGATACCTTGCGCCAGCTCACCAGAGAGCGGCAGATCACCTTGTGGCAAGCCACCAATTTGGCAATTCAGGAGAATAAACTGGCAGGGCGTGCCGCAACCTCCCTGTTACGCTTTATGGAATTGATCAACGCCCTAGAGCAGGACAGCAGCGAGATGCCGCTGTTTGGGCAGACCGATTTTGTGATTAAACATTCCGGTTTGTACCCAATGTATCAGCAGGAAAAAGGCGAAAAAGGCGAAGTACGGATCGAAAACTTGGAAGAACTGGTATCCGCCACCCGTGAGTTTATCAAGCCTGACGAAGCCGACGATATGAGCGATCTGACTGCTTTTCTCACCCACGCTTCATTGGAAGCCGGCGAAGGACAGGCGGATCGCCATCAGCCGAGTGTGGAAATGATGACCTTGCATTCCGCCAAAGGTCTGGAATTTCCACGAGTATTTCTTGTGGGGGTGGAGGAGGGGATTTTCCCCAGTCGCATGGCGTTGGAGGAGAGCGGTCGTTTGGAAGAGGAGCGGCGCTTGGCATATGTTGGTATCACCCGCGCTAAACAACAACTTACCATCAGCCATGCGGAAAGCCGCCGCTTATACGGCAAGGAAGAGCGGCATGTGGTTTCACGTTTTGTCACGGAACTGCCACCGGAGTGTATCCGCGAAATCCGCCTACGTGGCACGGTCACCCGCACTTTTAGCCCGTCTTCGAATGCAAGTGCGGTCAGCCATTCGGGAATTAACCTACTCAACCAAAGCCAATGGAAAATGGGACAAAAAGTCAGCCACCCGAAATTCGGCAACGGCACGATTATCAACGTCGAAGGCAGCGACAACAATACCCGATTACAAATCGCCTTTCAAAATCAAGGGATTAAATGGCTAATTGCGCATTTAGCGAAGTTGGAGAAAATATAAATAAATATTGCGTAACAATGGTTTAAACGGTATAACTTTCCCCGAAAAATCGTATTGTATTAGATTATTTAAAATGTTTATTTGATGAATAAGATTCAAATTCCCTCGCCTGTTGCTCAAAGCGGCTGTTTTCATCACGCAGTAAACTTTCGGCTTGCAGACCCAGTTGGCGGCAGAGGTTGCTGACGCTGAACAGCAATTCTGCCAGCGGCTTGGCGGCGTGATCTTGATTGGCGGCGACCGCACTTTTGATTGCTGCCAGTTGTTGTTCGGCTTGCTCGAGGTTCTGCTCGACGGATTGGGTGGCAAAATCGAGTTTTTTCGCGCGTTTTTGCAATTTTTCGGCGCGCAGCAGTGCCGGCAGTGCATGCGGAACGTCGTCCAACAATGAAGTCTGTTGTTTATTCAAGCGCTCTTGTTGTTTTTTGCTTTCCCAATTGGTTAACGCTTCTGCGGCGCTGTCTGCCGATTTATCGCCGAAAACGTGTGGATGACGGTGGATCAGCTTGTTGCTTAAGGTTTCGACCACCGTATTAAAATCAAAATACTGATCTTCTTTTGCCAATTGGCTGAGAAATACTACTTGCAGCAACAGATCGCCCAGCTCCTCTTGCAGGGCACTGAAATCTTCGGTTTTTAACGCTTCGACTACTTCATAGCTCTCTTCCAATACGCAAGGAATCATCGTTTGATAAGTCTGTTCCAAATCCCACGGGCAGCCGCCTTGCGGATTACGCAGTTGCGCCATAATGTCGAGTAATTGTTGAATCGCAGCAGTCATTGGATTTCCTTATTTGAGACAAAAGTGCGGTTTTACTTTGAGTATAGCGTATCAGTATAACCCATGAAAAAACCGATTTCATTGCTGAAATCGGTTTTTTGTGTTGCTAGCTATTTCGTTAGGATCGCTTGCTTCGGGCGATTATTTTGAACCCGGAATGCTGAAACGTTTGTTGAAACGCTCTACGCGACCACCGGTGTCAACCACACGTTGTTTACCGGTGTAGAACGGGTGGCACACGCCACAGACGTCCAGATTGATATCGTGACCGGTTGTTGAACGGGTCTTGATGACATTACCGCAAGAACAAGTTGCCGTAATTTCTTTATATTCAGGATGGATACCTTTTTTCATGGAAAACCTCAGTTTGAAGCCATATCGCTATCGGGAGCGTGCCCGACACCATATGTAGTTAATAATATGCGCAATACGCAGGTGTTTTAAAGACGGCGGATTATACAGCATAACGTGCGGTTAAGCAATAGCCACCGAGTTTTTGTAACGGCAACGGTTTTATCGTCAGTGCGGTACATTAGGAAATCCGCTATAATGCGCTTTTTCCCAATCGGTGAGAGTATTATGCGTCTAGTCCGCGTTGCGTTGGCAATGCCTTTAATGCACTATTTCGACTATTTAATTGAATCTTCCGCTGCGCTAGGCATCGGCAGTCGTGTGGTGGTGCCGTTTGGGCGGCAAAAGCGGATTGCGATTGTGGTAGAATTTCCAGCGCAAAGTGATGTGGCGCCACAACAGCTGAAGCAAATTATCGGTGTATTAGATAAAACCTCAGTATTTAACGACGAATTGTATGCGCTGTTAAAGTGGTCGGCGGGCTACTATCAAACCGGATTAGGCGAAGTGTTGTTTCAGGCACTGCCGGTCAAGTTGCGCCAAGGAGAAACCGCGCAAAGTGCGGTTGAGTTGGTGTGGAAAATTTTGCCGCAGGGGAAAATCGCCTTGGCACAAGGAGAGTTAAAACGAGCAAAAAAACAGCAGCAAGCACTACAACAACTGGCTGAAGCCGATGAAAACGGCATTTTACAGCGAGAAGCGGAATTTAGTCGTGTGATTTATAAAGCATTGCTTGAAAAAAAATGGATTGCCGAGCAGCATTTGTTTGCCCAGCCTGAAGCTTGGCAAACCGCACTTCAACAACATAACTGGTTGAATCAGCAAGATAAACTGCGTTTGAATAAACAGCAGGCGCTGGCAGTTAGTGCCGTTTGTATCAGTCATGGTTTTCAATGTTGGCTGCTGGACGGTGTCACCGGTTCGGGCAAAACTGAGGTCTATCTGCATTTGATGGAACATGTGTTGCAGCAAGGCAAGCAGGTGTTGTTGTTGATTCCTGAAATCGGTTTGACACCGCAAATTGTGCGCCATGTAGAAAACCGTTTTAAGTTGCCGATCGATGTATTGCACTCTAATTTAACCGATTCTCAGCGGCTATTGGCGTGGCAACGCGCTAAGAATGGCGAAAGTGCGGTAGTGATCGGCACTCGGTCTGCGCTGTTTACCCAATTTCAAGATTTGGGTTTGATTATTTTAGACGAAGAACACGATTTATCTTATAAACAGCAGGATTCAGGTTGGCGCCATCATGCCCGAGATTTAGCGGTAATGCGGGCAAAAAACAACCATATTCCGCTGGTTTTAGGCAGTGCCACGCCGAGCTTGGAGAGTTTGGCAAATGTGGCTAGCGGTAAATATCGTCACTTGGTGCTGAATCAACGGGCGATGAACAGTGCAGTGCTGAACCATAAGCTGTTGGATCTTAAAAAACAACGGGTTGATCGTGGGCTTTCTGAACAGTTGATCGCGTTAATGCAACAGCATTTATCTAAAGGCAATCAGGTGTTATTATTCCTTAATCGGCGTGGATTTGCCCCAATTCTACTTTGCCATGAATGCGGTTGGATTGCACAATGTCAACAGTGCGATCGCCCTTTCACCTATCATAAAAAAAATAATATCTTAAGTTGTCATCATTGCGATCGAAAAACTAAAGTACCACAACAGTGTGCTGTGTGCGGTTCAACTCATTTGGTGACTTCCGGAATGGGAACCGAGCAGTTAGAAACGGTGCTGGCAGAAAAATTTCCAGATTACGGTATTGCCCGGATTGATCGCGACAGCACTGCACGTAAAGGTGCTTTGGAAGCCAGTTTGGCGCAAATAACAACTAAACAGAGCCGAATTCTGATCGGTACACAAATGCTAGCGAAAGGCCATCATTTTCCGGATGTGACCTTGGTGGCGATGGTGAATATTGACGGAGCGTTATTTTCACAAGATTTCCGCAGTGAAGAGCGATTGGCACAGTTGTATGTCCAAGTTGCAGGCCGCGCTGGGCGAGGAAGCAAAAGCGGTGAAGTCGTGCTGCAAACGCATTTTCCACAGCATCCATTGTTACAAACACTACTGACACAAGGTTATAGCGCATTTGCACAACAGGCGTTGCAGTTACGCCAAACAATGGGGTTGCCACCTTTTTCAGCACAGGCGCTATTTCGTGCCAAAAGTAAAAATAGTGAAAGTGCGGTCGAGTATTTAACCGCACTTGCTGCTTTTTTCGCTGATTTTTGCCGAAAAAATGCGATTCAAGGCTTGCAGTTATTAGGACCGATTGAAGCATTGCAAGCGAAAAAAGCCGGACAATATCAGTGGCATTTATTATTACAACATTCGTCAAGAGCGGTGTTGCAGCATTGCTTGATTCAATTTTCGTTACAACGCCATGAGCTGAATTTAAATCGGTACACGCGTTGTATTTTGGATGTCGATCCGCAAGATTTTAACTAGAAAATAGGATAATAACGATAGATGCTAGGCTTTTGCTGACTTTTTCAGTAAAATCTCGCTTTATTTACGATAAACGCTAATTTAAATAAGGTAATTTGAGTGGTTCAACGTGACTATGCTACTCGTGGCAGAACAAAACCGAAGAAAAAAACAAATCGGGTAAACAAGGGATTGTTGCTGATAATTGCGGCGGCTATTGTTGCAGTATTTGCAGCCGGATTATATTTATTAAAAGAGAAATCGATCGAAAGCGGTATTGTTGCCAATCCCGAAAAAGTTGAAGAGAACAATAAGCCAAAAAGCACTTTGCCTAGCCGTCCGGAGGAGGTGTGGAGCTATATCCGTGATTTGGAAACTCGAGAAATTCCGGTTGATAACAGTCAGAAAAGTTTAGATAAAGTACAAAACCTCACTGAGGAACAGAAGCGAATTTTGCAACTGCTGGAACGGGATGCCCAAGTAACCGAGGTGGCAAAAGTGGATAAGAATGTAGGGACTCAGCAGCCTGCTACAACACCACAAGCGGCAGCACAACAAACTGCGGCGGTTAGTCCAGTTACACCGCCGGAAAAAGCAAAGGAACAATCGGTAAAAGCGACAGAAAAAGCGGAAATTGTGCAAGCTAAGCCGCAAACAGAAAAGAAAACTATAGCAAAAACACCAAGCAGCACTACAGCACCAACGACCACGGCAGCAATCACAACGGCAAAATTTGGATTGCAGTGTGGCGCATTTAAAAATCGGCAGCAAGCAGAAAACTTGCAGGCTAAGCTAGTTATGGCTGGTTTTGATGCAAGAATTTCCAGCAGCGCAAACTGGAACCGAATTTTTATCGGGCCATTGGGTGATCGCGCCACTGCTAATAGTGGCTTGCAAAAAGCGAAAAGTGTTGCAGAATGTGTCGTTATTGGCATGTAAATAATTTTTTTGGATAAAAAAAGATCAACTGATAAAGATTCGGATCTTTTTATAAAAAAAAGTATTGACTTAATTTTGGGGTGCAGTATTATGTGCCTCCTTTCCACAGGGAACTAGATAAGTGAACTGTT
This sequence comes from Testudinibacter crocodili, assembly GCF_006228025.1. Taxonomy (NCBI): domain Bacteria; kingdom Pseudomonadati; phylum Pseudomonadota; class Gammaproteobacteria; order Pasteurellales; family Pasteurellaceae; genus Testudinibacter; species Testudinibacter crocodili. Next base: position 105 of record NZ_VDHF01000044.1, on the reverse strand, counting down.
GAAATCTGTTCTTTAACAATATATCAGACAATCTGTGTGGGCACTTGTGCAAGACATTGGTGAAGTCTTACTGTTATTCAGTGGGACGAAAAAAATAAACTAAAG